>SKRC01000037.1 GCA_007118695.1 Balneolaceae bacterium
GGTTGGATTCGTCGTAGGGGGTATCGCATTGCTTGGAGCCGGGATCGGTGTGATGAATATCATGCTGGTTTCAGTTACGGAGCGTACACGGGAAATCGGGGTCAGAAAAGCGGTTGGCGCAACCAAAAAAGCGATCACTTCCCAATTCCTGATGGAATCGATTGCCATTTGCCAGATTGGAGGTGTAATCGGAATATTGATGGGCGTTTTGGGTGGAAACATCGCTGCCTACTATCTCGAGTCCAGTATTGTATTCCCGGTCGGATCAGCCATCGCAGGAGTCGTTGGAATGACGGTGATTGGACTGTTGTTTGGTGTCTACCCGGCCTGGAAAGCTGCACAGCTCGACCCGATTGAAAGCCTGAGGTATGAATAAGTTCCTTCAGGGGCGCTGAACGGTGTGGTTCATGCATCTGGAAAACCGGTGGAAATGCCGGCGATACGACTTGTCTGTAATCCCAGACGGGCCAATAACTCTATACCATTTAAATAGTTGATCGAACCTATTTATCCTTACAGCAGTTATTGTTACTTTAATAGAAACAATTCAAATTATATGATTATGAAAGATGACATTCTGAATGACATAAACGAAGAGCTTGAAAATGCTCTGAATGAAGGCCGTGAAATGCTTGATGACCTGGATCTGGAAGAAAGGCTGGACGAATTAAAAACTGAAGCTGAGCTTTTGATTCGCAAGCATCCGTTAAAAAGTGTTTTAATCGGAGCTGCGGCCGGTTTTATCCTGGCCAAAATGCTGAGGGGCGACTAACCGATGTCCGGGGATTCAACCCATACCGATTCAGGCCTTAAAGGATTAACGAATGATGTTCGGCGTTATATTGAAAAACGCTTTGAACTTTTTGCGCTGACACTAGGCGAACAGGTATCTTTTATTCTGGCTGATTCCATGCAGCGATTGATCGGAGTGCTGATGCTCGCCTGCGGATTGTTAATCGCATGGTTTGCTCTCAGTTTCTATATCAGTGATCTTGTCGATAGCAGATCCCTCGGTTTTCTGTTAAGTTCCCTGCCCCTGATTCTTGCCGGACTGGTATTTCTGAAAATCAAACCCAATTCCATTACCCGGGCGATTCAGGCCAGTATCATAGCGGAGGTAATGCTCTCGTTCGACAATCTTGAAAAACGCCAAAAAAACAAGAAAGAGAGTAAAGAAAATGGAGACTGATCAGTTGAATAAAAAAAATGACATAACACTTCAGGAATTCATTCAGAGAAAAAATAAAATCAAGGCGGAACTGAATCAGATACACAATAATTTCGACAATTCGGTAAACAGGGTAAGAGACTCTGTTCTGCACTCCATGATACCGGCGGATAAGATTCGAAAGAAACCGTTCAAAACGGTTGGAATAGCTATGTTGATCGGATTTGTCGTCGGATTACCGAAATTTCGGAGAAAGAAAAACCGCGGGAATAGTACCGGGTCCAATCCAAAGCTGGGCGTAACCAACCTGATGGTAGACGAAATCAAGAGGATGGCGGCTCAAAAAGCTGCAGGGTATATCATGGACATGGTTGATGCGAAATTTTCCGACCATTTTAAATCAGATGATACAAATAACGAAAATAATAAAAAACAATAGCTTACCCCTCTGTTGACCCCAGCTGAAATGTTAAAAGAAGTTTCGGCTTTTGGAGACTTCAAAATTTTTTGCAACTCTCTCTCCATTTCACCGTGTAATAATCAAAATTTAAACTGAGGAATTATCTATGAGGTTTATACTAACAACCCTTTTTTTGTTTTTACCTGTGCTCGGATGGACACAGGAGCGGTCGATGACCATCGAGGAAGCGATTCAAATTGCAGTTGAAAACAATTTTCAGCTAAAACAGGCTGAAAACAATGTGATGCTTTCCGAACAAAGTATCAGAAGTGCATATGGCGACTTCCTGCCGAACTTGAATGCTAATTTTGGCGGGAACCGGGATGTGGGTCGCCAGTTTGTTGAGGAAACACTGGCTTTTGAAGATATAACCGCTTACAGAATTACCGGTGGTATCGGAACCAATGTCACCATTTTTGAAGGGTTCCAGAATATCAACAATTTGCGCAGAAGCAGAGCTGATCATGAACAACAAAAAGCGTCAACGGATCGAATCAGGGAGAATATCATCTTCGATACGGCTATGCGCTATCTTGCATTGTTGCTGGATAAAGAATTATTGGAAATAGCCAAACAAACGCTTGAAACATCTCTGATGCAGTTGGAGCAGGTTGAGGCACAGGTAGAGGTGGGAGCCAGGCCTGTTGTCGATCTCTATCAGCAGCAATCAACCGTTGCAACACATGAACTACAGGTGGTACAGGCTGAAAATGCAGTTAATATAAGCCGGACCCGATTGATCAGAATTCTTCAAATTGAACCAGATCCCGACCTGGAGTTTGTCGTTCCCGATTTTGATGATTCGGATTTGATGCCTCAAAACCTGAACCTTGAGGAGATGATCCAGGCTGCACTTGCAACACGCAGAGACCTGCATTCGCAGGAATACCAAATCCAATCCGACCGCTATTCCCTGGATATTGCAAGGGCAAACCGGTATCCATCCATCTCGGCGAGTGCAAGTTTGAGTTCTTCGTATTCCGATCAGTTTACAGGAATCATAGATCCTGATACTGAAGAGTTCGGAACAATTCCATTTATGGATCAGTTTTTCGACCAGCGGATCGGGCGGGGAATGGGTATTTCAGTTTCCATACCGATATTTAACCGTTTTAATACAAGCACAAACATTCAACAGGCACAAATACAGTTCAGAAATTCGCAGCTCCAGCTGGATGATATCAAATTTGGTATCAGGGAGGATATCAGCCAGGCTTACAACGATTACCAGTCTCTGATTAAGGAACTTGAAGCTACGGAGCGCACCGTGCAGGCTGCAGAGAGAGCATTTGAAACTCAGCAGCAGCGTTATGAAATCGGTGCAACAACCCTGATTGAACTCAATCTAGCAACCACCGATTATGTTCAGGCGCTTTCCGATCGTCAGAGTGTGAAGTTTAATTTCATTTTCCAGGAGAAATTGTTGGATTACTATATTGGCCGGTTGGAGGCAAATTTGTCTTTTTAATTATCAATAAACAGGGAAGCGTGTTATGGCAAAATCAGGATCAGCAACTAAACGACTGTTAAAAATACTTGGTTTCGGGGCATTGCTGATAATTATTCTCGGCGTATTTGCAAATGCGATGGGCTGGATGGAGAGAGGTGAAAATGCAAAAAGTGTGGAGACCGCTCATGCTGAAATTCGCACGATCACGCAGACCGTCTCAGCTTCAGGAAAAATGCAGCCTGAAACGGAAGTGGTCATACGGCCGGATGTATCCGGGGAAGTGATCGAACTGCGTGTCCGGGAGGGAGATTTTGTCCGTCAAGGCGACCTGCTTCTGAGAATCAAACCGGATCTGTACCAGGCCCGGATTGACGAGCTGGGTGCCGCACTTCTCACCCAACGATCCCGATTTGAACAGGCACGGGCGAATAAACTTCAGGCGGAAGTGGAATATGCCAAACAGTCTCAACTCTATGAGAGGGCGTTGATATCTGAACTGGAGTATATGCAGGCGCGAAATAAATTTGAGGCTGAGAAGGCGAATGTTAAAGCTGCCGGGTATCAAATTGAAAGTGCCAAAGCGCAACTGCGCAGAGCCGAAGAGGAGCTGGATCAAACGGTGATCCGGTCCCCCAAAGATGGCACGATCAGCAAACTGGCCATAGAACGTGGTGAACGGGTCTTGGGACAGGCACAAACTGCCGGTACGGAAATGATGCGTATTGCCCGTATGGAGCAGATGGAGGTAGAGGTGGATGTCAATGAAAACGACATTGTCAATGTTTCTGTCGGCGATACCAGCAGGATTGAAGTCGACGCGTATCCGGAACGTTTGTTCGATGGGGTTGTAACCGAAATTGCCAATTCGGCTGATATTACCGGCAGCGGGTCGGCAGAGCAGGTAACCAACTATAAAGTAAAGGTACGCATCATGTCTCCCCACAACCTCAATATGTCGCCGAGAGAACTGGTGGAAGAACAAATCTCCGAAATTCCGGAGGATGTTTTTGTCGCGAATTTCAAACCCGGCATGTCTGCCACTGTGGATATTGAAACGGAAACGGTGTATGATGTAGTCTCGGTGCCGATCCAGTCTGTCACCGTCCGCGATTTTGCAGCGTTGGAAACAGTGGACAGGGACACAGAGGCCAGGGCATCCGGCAGTACGGCCAGGCGGGGTGGCAAGAATGAGGATTTCCGCCGGGTTGTCTTTGTCGTGAAAGATGGTGTTGCACAGATGCGGGAAGTGAAAACCGGAATATCCGACAATCGCCAAATGCAGATCCAGGGCGGACTCAATGAAGGGGAAGAGATCGTGACCGGCAGCTATCGCGTGCTTTCCCGGGAACTGGAAGGCGGTGATCCTGTAGAGGTACGTGATCAGCGGGAAGCTGTGGCAAGAAATTAATATATAAATCAGACCGATATGAACGCACAGCCAATCATACAGATCCGGGATCTGAAAAGATTCTATAAAATGGGTGAAACCATCGTGAGAGCTCTCAACGGGGTTACTTTAGATGTGAATCGCAATGAATATATAGCGATCATGGGTCCGTCAGGATCCGGGAAATCGACGATGATGAATATGATCGGCTGTCTCGATACGCCGACTGAAGGTGAGTATATTCTCAACAACCAGAGGGTAAGTGATCTGGATGACAGTGAATTGGCCGAAGTAAGAAACCGGGAAATCGGATTTGTATTCCAGACATTCAACCTGCTTCCGAGAACCGACTGCCTGGCCAATGTGGAACTTCCCCTGATCTATTCAGGCATGAGAGCTGCCGAGCGGCGTGAAAAGGCTACTGCCACCCTGGCCAAGGTGGGGCTTGGCGACCGTCTGGATCATAAACCGAATGAATTGTCGGGTGGCCAGCGCCAGCGGGTTGCCATTGCAAGGGCGCTTGTCAATAACCCTTCCATTCTGCTGGCCGACGAACCTACCGGTAATCTCGATTCCAAAACCGGGCATGAAATCATGCATCTTTTCGAAGAACTCTACAGATCGGGCAACACCATCATTGTGGTAACCCACGAGCAGGACGTCGCCGAGCATGCCCGCCGGATTGTGCGGCTGCGTGATGGCATCATCGAAAGCGACGAAAAAGTCGATTCCCCAATACTGGCTTCTGCAGGGAAAATTGCTTCCCCTTAGATTGCGGTTAATTGACAAGCAGCCAACTAGATCTTTTCTGAAAGTAGAGTCTGATATATGTTGACCAGCCATGAATCCCGGTCATATAAAACATACGAATCCTTCGACATTCTGTGGTTCAATATTCAATTATTCGATATTCAATATTCCTTGTTCAATATTCAATATTCCAAAGTCGGGCTGTATTTATCTGCATCAGATGCTTACATTTCAACGATTCACTGCAAGATCTGTAGATCCCGACGGTGAACGTTGATTTTCCCTAATGTTGTTACGACCGGTACCTGATGTATGAGTAATAATCCAACAACTGGACACAAAGTTGCATTTTCTCCCGACTCCCGTCTCTTGACTCAGCTCAAAGAGTCGATTGTCCTGATCAAATATGGCGGCAATGCCATGGTGGATGAACAGGCAAGAAAAGCTGTATTTCAGCAGGTTCATGAGCTTGCCCAATATGGCCTTTTGCCGGTTATCGTGCATGGCGGAGGGCCGGTAATCAGGGAACTTCTTGATATTGCAAAAATCGAGTCTGAATTTATCGGCGGACACCGCAAAACCGACCGGGAAGCGATGAAATATGTGGAGATGGCCCTCAGCGGGCGGGTAAACGGCGATATCGTCAAAGGATTAAATGCGACCGGCCTCCGGGCCGTGGGCCTGTCGGGCAAAGACGCTTCCATGGTGCGGGCTGTGCGCCGGTTTCATGAGACGGAAGTTGACGGGAAATTGGAGGCATCAGACCTTGGTTTTGTGGGAAACGTTGAAACCATCGATACTGAACTGGTAACAATTTTATTGGAAAACCGGTATGTACCGGTGATTGCACCTATTGGTGTGGGAAAGGACGGAGAAGATTACAATATTAATGCCGATATGTTTGCCGGCCATATGGCAGGCGCGCTCAAAGCCGCAGCATTTGTAGCCATGACGGATGTTGACGGGCTGATGGAAGATCCGGAGAAACCTGATACGCGGCTTGTAACGGTGAAAAGGGACCGGATCGAGGCAAAAATCGGCGACTCTGTTTCAGGCGGAATGATTCCCAAAGTGGAAGCGTGCCTTATTGCACTCAGGCAGGGGGTGAAAAAGGCTCATATCATTAACGGAATGAAACCGAATACCCTGCTTAATCAATTATTAACAACCCGGAAAGACGGTACAACCATTGAACTTTAAACATTTATGACGGATACAGGTAACGACATACGCGAGCTTACAGAAAAGCACCATTTTAACATCTATAAGAGGTACCCGATCACCCTAACCCGGGGGGTCGGCGCAATAGTATGGGATACGGATGGCAATGAATATATTGATGCCCTGGCAGGAATTGCCGTAAACAGTGTAGGCCATTGCCACCCGAAAGTGGTGGACGCAATAAAAAACCAGGCTGAAAAGCTGATTCACATATCCAACCTTTACTATAGTGAGCCGCAGGCCCGGCTGGCCGCTCAATTGACAAAAATTTCGCAAATGGATCGCGTATTCTTTTGTAACAGCGGCGCAGAATCGGTAGAGGCAGCGATCAAGGCGGCACGTAAATATGGCAACCAAAAAGGGAAAAAAGGCAATATCCTGTCGATGGAAAACTGTTTTCATGGCCGTACAATCGGGACAATTGCAATGGGAAAAGAGAAATATCGAAAAGGATACGAGCCGCTCCCGAAGGGTTTTGAACGCATCCCGCTAAACGACACGGATGCACTCAGAAAATCGATGGATGATGACACAATTGCCGTGATTATCGAGCCGATCCAGGGAGAAGGCGGGATCCATTCGGCGACAGATGAGTATCTTCAGGAAATTCGAGAATTGTGCGACAAACACGAAGCCCTGCTCATATTTGACGAAATTCAATGCGGTTTGGCTCGAACCGGTAAGATGTTTGCCTGGATGCATTCCGGGGTGAAACCGGATCTGTTATGCACGGCAAAAGCCCTTGGCGGTGGATTTCCCATCGGCGCCACCCTTGCCACGGAAGAGGCCGCCTCAGCCATTGGCTATGGTGAGCACGGCACTACCTATGGAGGCAATCCCCTGGCCTGTGCTGCCGCATTAGCCGCACTGCAGGTTATTGAAGAGGAGGATCTGTGTTTAGCTGCACAGAAAAAAGGTGTTTATATGATGGATAGACTTAAAAATGAGACAAAAGAATGGGATGAGGTGAAAGGAGTACGGGGTGTGGGATTGATGATCGGGGTAGAATTAAGCTTCAAAGGTGCGGATGTGGTCAAAAAGATGATGGAAAAGGGGGTATTGTCAAATTGTGCATCTGATACGGTTATGCGCATTGTACCGCCCCTGGTGATCTCCCGGCAGGATATCGACAAGACCATTGATGTGCTGCTCGCATCTATTCGGGAATGTGCCCCGGAAGAAATCACTCAGTTAAATCAGAAAACAGAATAGCCATGGCCGACCAGCAGTCAGACGTACGAACACTTTGGAACTCTGAGTCCGACAAGAGCAAACGCAAAATCGGGGTTGTCGGTGCGACAGGATACACCGGCATGGAATTGATACGCCTGTTGACTTATCATCCCGATGTGTCACTCGATATCGTCACGTCACAATCCCATGCCGGCAAGCGATTTTCAAAATTATATCCCTCGTTTGAAGGGATGTTTGAGCAGGAACTCAAACCGGTTGAAGCGATCGGCGAATCGGATATTGACCTGGTATTTCTTGCTCTGCCACACAGAGTCTCCATGGATTTTGTCAAAAAACACGGGTTGGATTCCTTTCGCATTATCGATCTCTCCGGGGATTTCCGGCTTAAGTCAAAAGATCTTTATGAGAAATGGTACGAGAAGGAGCATGTGTGCCCGGGATATATTGAAAAGGCGGCGTATGGGCTTCCCGAGCTGAACCGGGACAGGATTCGTAAAGCCAGCCTGGTGGCCAATCCCGGATGTTATCCGACATCATCCATCCTGGCTGTGGCCCCCCTTCTGGAACACGGTATTATCAATCCTCAATCCATTATTATCGATTCCAAATCGGGCGTAACAGGGGCAGGGTCCACACCCAAAGAGATGACTCATTTTCCAAACCTCTTTGGCAATTTCTTTGCCTATGGCCTTTGCCATCACAGGCATACCCCGGAAATAGAACAGATTCTGTCTATCGCAACCGAACAGGACGTCAGGGTGCAATTCACGCCACATTTACTGCCCATCGACCGGGGCATACTCACCACAACCTACTCGTCGCCGGTTAAAGATGTGAGCGGCGAACTGGTCCGCGAACTATTTCTTAACTACTATGAAAAAGAATACTTTGTCCGGGTGGTCGATCAGCCTCCATCGGTTAAAAATGTTAGAGGGTCCAATTTTTGTGATGTTTATGCAACTTATGATGAACGTACAAACAGGATTATTTCAATTTCTGCTATCGACAACCTGGTGAAAGGTGCCGCCGGGCAGGCGATCCAGAATATGAATTTAATGTTTCGGTTGATTGAAAAATCGGGACTTGAATATGCACCGCTGAATCCATAAGTAAATCGAATTATGCAAAACAATATCTGTGATGTACGCGGGATCAAAGCATGGGGTGCCCATATGGGCATCAAATCCAAACGGCGTGATCTTGCGCTGATTTATTCTGAAAAACCTGCGAGTGCCGCAGCCGTTTTCACGAAAAACCTGGTCTGTGCTGAACCGGTAAAACTGTGCCGGCAACATATTGAAGGTGGAATCATGCAGGCCATAGTGGTCAATTCGGGCAACGCTAATGCCTGCACCGGCAGGCAAGGGTGGGAAGGCGCCGTAGCCATGGCCGAGACGACTGCAGAGGCCCTTGGAATTCCAAAGGAGTATGTGATGGTCGCATCTACCGGCCTGATCGGGGAGCCTTTCCCGACCGAAAAAGTGGTAAAGGGCATTAAAGAGAGTGCCCTGAAGCTATCGGACCGGCAACTGGCCGGCTCACTGGCCGCAAATGCGATACTGACCACCGACACTTTTGCCAAAGAGGGCTATACCTCGTTTGATCTGGACGGGATAAAAATCAATATGGCCGGAATCGCAAAAGGCTCCGGCATGATACATCCCGATATGGCAACGATGCTTGGTTTTATCGTTTGCGATGTTGCTATCCAACCGGATCTTCTGCAAAAAGCCCTTAAAAAAGTGGTGGACAAAACATTCAATATGATCACCGTCGACGGGGATACCTCGACCAACGATATGGTTGGTATTCTCTGCAATGGAATGGCGGAAAACAAAATTATCGATAAGGAAGACAAGCGATATGACTTGTTTGTGGAACACCTTGAGAAACTTTGCATTCATCTTTCCATGCTGATTGTCTCGGACGGGGAAGGCTCAACCAAACTGGTCGAATACCGGGTGGAGGGAGCGAAAACCGAAGAAGATGCCAGGAAAATTATACGCACCATCTCTACATCCAACCTTGTGAAAACGGCTATTTTTGGTACCGATCCGAACTGGGGGCGTATTTTTGCCGCCGCCGGCCGGGCCGGTGTGCCTTTCGATCCTGATAAAGTGGATCTGTATTTTGGCAAAAACAGAGCGGTTCAGATCCTGAGCAATGGGCAGCCGACCGATCACGGCCGGACGGACTTGAAAAAGGAGATGCAATCATCGACCGTAAACATTGCCCTGGTACTGAATGAAGGCGATGCCGAAGCTGTGGGCTGGGGTTCTGATTTGTCGTACGAATATGTGCGTATCAATGCCGAGTATACCACGTAGCCTGCATGATTCACTCCCGAGCTTTCGTGAGTGAATCATACAGGTTCGTGCAGTCATTGGTTCATGGGTAATGGGTAACTGAACCACCGGGCCGGGACATACCGGAACATATCTTTTTATGATATTGTTTGCAGGTTACGCCAGAATAAGTTTTTTTTGCACACATTGTAGTTATTTTAAAAAAAATGTTAGTATGGAGGAGTACGACGAAATCTTGTAAACTTTTGGGTTAGATTTGCCATATTATGTCGTGCTTGAATTTTTTAAAAATAAATTGAAATAAAAGATCTGTTGTTGATATGAAGAATGCTGACCTCATATTTGACCTGCTCGGTATATCAGAAGAGGTACCACTTGTTGAAAAAGAAATGGCCCGGAAGCTGAAAGTTACATTTTTACCTCCTCACACCCGGACTGCGCGGACAGAAGAATTTGCATCCAATTTGAAGCGGACATTCGCAAAGGTTGGAGTTCAGGTTATTCCGCTTGAAGATGCACTCATGGAGGATGGCCGTAAGGTCAAACCCGGAATAGTAATCATTGAAGAAGGGGAAGGAAAAAATGGCAATCTGGCTATTGATCGTGTCTCAGGGTTGTATCAAAATCCGATTATTGGGATAAACGACGGGGAGCCACCAATTCCTGAGCAGGCCAATTTACAGGAAACCCTCGACAGCATTGTCGGTGTTTTGGCGTGGAACCTTGCCCATGTTCCCGTGTTTGTGGAGCATGACAGGTGGACCATCTGCACCATGAACGGTGCCATCGTCAAATGTGGAGACTGGAAAAATCCGGAAAAAGATGTCTTGAATTCATTGGTTCCAAAACTTTCTGCCCAGGTGGTTCCTCCAAAACGGGAAGAGATCGTGTACAGGGAAAAAGTCCTGGATGCCGAAGAGAGAGGGTATGGGGATTATATCGAGGATTTTATGAGCAGCGCCAAAGTATGGCGCGATAACGGGCTTATGCTTGCCCATACCTCCATTGACGATCTGGAATACAGGAACCGATATTACAAGCGGATCGTATCGATGTATCTGGATAACCGGACCGGTATGAGCTACGGGTTTCTGGTCAAGCAGCTGCCGGCAGAAGTGCAGCCTGCCGTTGAAAGGAAGAATGCAGATCCCGGGCTGAAAGATTTGGCGTGGGATAAGCTTAATCTGCATCAGACAGACGGAAAAAATTATACTTGTGTCGATCTGTTTGGAAAAGAATGGATCGTGGAATTGCCGGACGTCTGGGTGCTGTCTACAAGATCCGGTTGCAATAAAACCGATCTGAATCCTGAGAAAGATATCTTGCGGCTTGGCCTTCATGAAGGAAGTATTACCCTTGAAACACCAAAAAAAATCAGTGCAAGTGCCTGCAGGCCATCTTATGATACGTTTGCTATATTGGCGCACGCTGTAGGGAATATCATCATTGCCAGTGTACTGCTTGCCATCGACCGCAATGCTGTCTTTCCGGCTGCCCTTATGGAAAATGGACTCTCCATATCCCACTGGCATGGATACCCGGATGAATTTTCATCCCTTCAGGGATATCAGCTGCATGGTTATGAAAATCCGCCTGTTTCCTGTTCCACTCCTCAATCGGCTGCCTATGCCCTGTCCGGGAAAATAAAGGCCATAGAAAAGAATGGAAGTTCAAACAGTGAGTACAGGGGTGATATCCATGTGGAACCGCATCACGGGACCAATATAGCAGGTGTAATGACGTTAACCGAAACTGCAAAATGGGTTGACAAAATGCATAAAGAGTTTCTGTCCCGCAAACAGCCGGTAGTCTCCGATGAATAGTACCATTCAAGAGAGTGGGCAGAACTCTGTGGCAATCTTCGGTGTTAAAAACATCAGAAAGCCTTATCTTTCTCTGATGAAATAACTGATGAAAATCAGGTAAACAACAAAACAAATTTATGGATTCTCTTTGAGCCTTCAGGATTCAAGTTATTCACCGAATACACAGTTCACAATATTTCCACCGGCTGTAAAGCATTTGATAATCATCAATTTGCTTTGCTTCCTTGTATTGAATACCCCTACCATTGGGGAAGTTATGTTTGTATTTGGAGCATTATGGCCGATAGACAGCGGCAGATTTGAGGTTTGGCAATTGGTCTCCTATATGTTTCTGCACGCCGATTTGTGGCACATCTTCTTCAACCTGTTTGCCTTGTGGATTTTCGGGCAGGCCATTGAGAATTATTGGGGGACCAAACGGTTTACCGCGTATTATTTTTTAACCGGCATCGGAGCGGCACTGATTCACATGTGGATATCCGGCGGCGGAGCGCCGACCATAGGTGCTTCCGGAGCTGTATTCGGTATTCTGCTCGCTTTCGGAATGATGTTTCCTGAGCGTTATATCATGCTGCTGATACCTCCGATCCCCATTAAAGCGAAATATTTTGTTGCCATTTTCGGCGGCATTGAACTCTTTTTTGGAGTTACGGGCACCCGGACTGGAATCGCCCACTTCGCCCACCTCGGCGGAATGGTGGTTGGCTTCTTGCTAATCAGGTATTGGGGATTGAAAGGCGAGCGTTATTAACAACGATTGAGGGGCAGTCACAAAATGTATCAAGACTCTTTTGGCAGTGCTTTAAAACGCGGTTACATGCGGATCCCCACGGTTATCCGGGTGATTATATCGATCAATGTGGCCGTATTTATTATCCAGGCTTTTACCAGCACTGACTTTAACCGTTTCCTGTTTTCGATCTTTGCCTTTGATCCCGACTGGTCGGTTGCGCTCATGCAGCCCTGGCGATTTGTAACGTATATGTTCCTCCACGGCAGCGGGCTCCACCTGATCTTCAACATGCTCTGGCTCTGGTGGATGGGAAGGGCGGTGGAAGAAAATGTAGGCCCCCGTACCTTTATGGTGCTCTATTTCGGGGCCGGTATCGGAGGTGTGATACTGAATATGGGATTTTCACTGATCTTTGGCTATAATTACGTCATCGGTGCCTCAGGCGCGGTCTTCGGCATTATGGTGGCTTTTGCATATTTATTCCCGAGAACGCCCATCATGCTTTTGTTTTTACCCCCGATTGAAGCGCGTTTTCTGGTTGCCGGGCTGATTGCGTTTGACCTGATTTTCATTGGGGCCGGTGATAATATTGCCCGTGATGTTCACCTGGGAGGAGCCGGAATCGGATACCTGTTGATTTCCGCACATTATGCAGGTACAGATTTAAGTGCAATTGTGCGATCGCTGGAGAATCTTTTTCGCCGCAAACGGGTCGTAAAACCAAAGAATAAAAACATGTATAGTGTCAGCGACGTTGAAATCATGGAGGAAAGTGATGCCGACGAACTCGACGAGATACTCGAAAAAATATCCAAAAAAGGATATGACTCCCTTTCGGCAGAGGAAAAAAAGAAGCTTTTTGATTTGAGCAAACGAAATTGAATCCATTGATTTAGGAATATGAATCCCATTGAAAGAAGAAAATCGATCCGCGTTATGGTAGGCGATGTTGCCATCGGCGGGGGAGCCCCCATTGTCGTACAATCGATGACCAACACGGATACAGCCGATATCGACTCCACTGTAGATCAGATCGATCATCTATACAAAGCGGGATCGGAGCTTGTCCGTATTACCGTAAACCATGATGAAGCGGCCAAAGCGGTTCCTCATATCAAAGAGAAACTGCTGAACAGGGGAGTGAATGTGCCGATTATTGGTGATTTCCACTATAATGGGCATAAACTACTGCCGGCTTATCCCGATATGGCTGCGGCCCTGTCAAAATTCCGGATCAATCCGGGTAATACCGGGACGAAAGCGCGGGATAAAAATTTCTGTACGATCATAGAGCAAGCGATTATTCATGATAAACCTGTCAGGATCGGCGTAAACTGGGGTTCCCTTGATCAGCAGCTGCTGGCTGAGCGAATGGACGAGAACAACCGGAAAAAGGAACCGGGTTCGTCAAAACAGGTGATGCTCGATACGATGGTTGAAAGTGCCCGCCGATCCTCGGAGATTGCCGAAGATGTGGGGCTGGCACCGGACAAGATCATCATAAGCTGCAAGATGTCGGGTGTGCAGGATCTTATAAATGTATATCAGCGGGTTGCCGATGAACTGGAGTATCCGCTGCATCTTGGCCTGACCGAAGCCGGCATGGGTATGAAGGGAACCGTGGCAAGTGCAGCCGCCCTGGGTGTACTGCTTCAGAAAGGTATCGGTGATACCATTCGTGTGTCTCTCACCCCGATGCCCGGTGCTGACCGGTCCGAAGAGGTGCGTATCTGCCAGCAGGTATTGCAGTCGCTCGGTATCCGGAGTTTTATCCCGCAAGTGACCTCCTGTCCGGGTTGCGGACGCACCCAAAGCACCTATTTCCAGGAACTGGCCGATGAAATCCAGCAATATGTGGTGAAACAGATGCCCGTCTGGCGAGAACAGTATCCGGGTGTTGAAGAGATGGATGTTGCCGTGATGGGATGTGTGGTCAACGGCCCGGGCGAGTCGCGGCATGCCAACATCGGTATTTCACTGCCAGGAACCTTTGAAGAGCCCAAAGCGCCGGTCTATGTGGATGGAGAGCACTATACAACCCTCAGAGGGGATGGCATCGGTGCGGAGTTCAGGAAAATCCTGGATGATTACATCCAAAAAAATTACCGGAAAGCTACCAGTCTGAATGAGACTTGACCCTAAATATTTTAATCTTTTTATAGCCGTTTGTGCTGTGATTACCCTGGTGGCGATCGTGTTTGGAACGATGAGCTATCACAGCAATCAGGAGAAAATACTCCGTGATAATATTGCTGAAACAGATCTGGAGCAAATTGTTTTTCAATACATTATCGAAAACGATTCCCTGAGCCTGCCGGAATTGAAAGGCGGGCCGGTACTGATCGATTTTTGGGCCACATGGTCCGGAAAAGCACAAAATACCCATCGATTTCTTGGCGACCTGCAACAACATCATCCGGATTTAATTATCCTCGCCGCTGCAGTAAGAGACGATGAACAGTTGGTGCGCGACTATATAGACAGCCATAATTATAATTTTACTTATGTCATCGGGACCGAAATTTATCATAAACTTCAGGTGCCCGGGGTGCCTTCCCAGATACTGATCGACAGGGAGGGCCGGTTTTTTGATTTTCAGATAGGGGAAAACAGGGAAGAACTGGAACGGAAAATCAAGCTATTGATGGAAAATTGATAGAATCTTTTTTGATCAGTTGCAACAATTTTATAAATTATTAGCAACAATTATTTTAAATTGGATTGAGACTATGGCAAAAGAGAAACATATCGAATGGTTTGGTATGAAACTCACACCTCAGGAGAAGGATAAAATCCGCCTGCTTGCTAAAAAAAAAGGTTTAACTCTTAAAGAAGCGGTGATGAGTGCTGTCAATGAGGAGCTGGTTGAATACAAGATTACACCTAAACCGGGTTCTATATTGGAAAAAATGCAGCATATCGTTGGTATTGCCGAAGGTCCTGAAGATTTGTCCTCAAATCCCGAATATTTGGAAGATATTGGCAAAGAACATCTACCTTGATACCGGCCCGTTGGTTGCCATCATTAACAAGAGAGATCAATATCACTTTTGGGCAACTGAACAGATTGCCGATATTGATAGTGGATTGATTACAAATCCGGCCGTTCTATGTGAGGCTTTTCATTTGTTGAAAAAAACAAATAAAGGCATGCATGGGCTTCTGTTGTTGCTGGAGGAGGAACTTCTGTCTGTAGAAAATCCATATCCGAATGAAAAAAAATACATCCATAAAACGCTGAGAAATTATCAGAATATCCGGGCTTCCTTTACTGATACCTGCCTGATTGCAATGGCGAACCGGGCTTCAGACAGCCTGATATTCACCACCGACAGTGACTTCAATATCTATCGCGATTCCAGGGGGAAACCGTTTAACCTGATATCGCCTTATTGAGTAAAATTTCTGATTTAAAACCGGTTGACATGAAACAGGTGTCGCGATTTTTTAATTCGTATAGTGCCTCTGAATACATCAAACAGGAATAGATGCATCCGTCATGTTATTGGATAACACCAATTTGTTATCGGATAACCTTTTGCCGGAAGACCCGGATACCCAATACCCAATACCCAATACCCAATACCCAATGAACCGGTAATTACACCAGACATTTATACAGTACGGTCTGCAAAATGTTGAATATTCAGGTTTGGAAAATATGACCAAAAAGAACCGATATATATGGGTCAATGGTACTTTTGTTCGTGATTCGGATCCGGCTTTACGGCCGGCAACCAAAGGGTTGATGTATGGTGCCGGTTGTTTTGAGACCCTGCGATCCTACAGGGGCAAATTTCTCCATTTGAACCTGCACCTGGACCGACTGATGAAGGGGATGGCGTACCTGGATATCGATCCCGGAGAACAGTTTTTGGAGGATCTGCTGAGAGACTCTATTCAGCAGCTGCTTGCCAGGAACGGACTGGCGGATCAGGATGCCATTGTCCGGATTCAGGTTTCCGACGCCGGGATGAGGGGCTACCGGCCGAACAGGGAGATTCAACCGAATATAATAATCACAACAAGCCCGCTGGAAGACCGGAGCGGGCAATACCGCCTTTCAACTGTAAGCCAACGGGTTATTCCGTCGGCCAGCCGGCCTGCCGACCTGAAATTGAGCAATACCCTTCACTACATGCAGGCCTGGCGGGAAGCTCAAAAGAACGGGGCCAATGACGCCCTGATGCTGACCAGTAAAGGAATGGTAGCAGAATCAGCCATTGCCAATATATTTTGGAAAAAAGGGGATACTATTTTTACCCCATCATGCGATTGCGACATTCTGCCCGGCCTGGTCAGACAAATCATGCTGGAGCTGTTGACACGCTCGCCTAACTATCATGTGCAGGAGGCTCAGTTTCGCCCGGCAGATTTGTTAAATGCAGATATCGTATGGCTGACGAATTCGGTTCGCCAGATTCTACCGGTGGCTGGCGTGGATGACCATGATTTTCCTGTGGAGACCCGGTTTTATGAAGATCTGAAGAATGCATTTCATCTTTACAGAGAGGTAAACTTGAGCTGATGCCAAACCGGTTTAATACATATGAAGATGTCGCTCAATACCTTGACCGGATTCCGAAATTCAGTCAATCGGGCATTCGCGCGGCCAATTTTTCCCTGGATCATATGGACCAGTTTTGCCGTTTGATGGGCAATCCTGAACAAAAGCTCCGGGCAATCCATGTGGCCGGCACCAACGGAAAAGGGACCACCTGTCAGATGCTGGCGTCGGTTTATGAGCAGGCCGGCTATAAAACCGGCCTGTATACCTCCCCGCATCTGCTGGAATTCAACGAGCGTGTACGCATTAATGCACTCCCTGTACCTGACATGGAGATCCTTGCATTTTTTCAACAGCATGAGAAGGATTTGAATGAGGTACCCCTATCCTATTTCGAAATCAGTACCTGCCTGGCATTTTGGTACTTCGCCAGGGAGCAATGTGACCTGGCTGTTATTGAAACCGGGTTGGGGGGGCGGCTCGATGCGACGAACGTGTTAGAGCCGCTTGTAAGCATTATTACATCGGTTTCAAAAGATCATACCGATATCCTGGGTGATACGATTGCAGAAATAACCAGGGAAAAAGCCGGTATTATTAAGCCGGGCAGACCGGTAGTTACCGGACGGTTATCGGAGGAAGTGATGGATGAAATCAACGGGATTGCAAATAAGCAGGAATCTGAGGTTCACAGTTCGCTCTTGTGTTTCCCGCAGTGGAAATCGGGCAATATTCATGTAACAGATCCACAAAACCGGACTCTATTGAAGATAAAAGGGGCCGGAAGAAAAAAAATTGACTCTGTTAACATTGCAATGGCTTTGACAGCCGTATCACTATTGCAGAAACCATTTCCGGTCATAAACACAGAATTTATTGAAGGAATTGAACACCTGGAGGAACGATATCCGGAGCATGCGCATTTTCAAAGACTCTCAAAAGAGTACAACTGGTTCTTTGACGGGGCTCATAATCCGGAAGCACTTGCTACATTAATGGATCAGATAAGCACACTCTGGGGCGAAAGAGAGCCTGTTTTTGTCCTTTCGCTCATGAAAGATAAAGCAATTCCGGAAATGCTGGAAAATTTTCAACCTTACAAAAACGTTTATTACATTGATACAGGTACAGAGAGATGTGCTGACTGTAATCAGATCCTATCTTTTATTCCACAGGCAAAGTGTTTTGAGTTGGATGAACATGGGGCAAAAAGAATTTTAGATGGGTTGAAATCGGAATTAGTAATTTTTGCCGGAAGTTTTTACTTTTACAGACAAGTAAAGAACTGGATGGCAAGCCAACTACCTTCTGATCACACAATAGACTTCAAGATACTCTAAATAATTCCTCGTTGAAGTTTGTGAATCTGCGCTTACGTTGCACTCATTCCTTGAAAGAAATTTTCTAATCAATACACCAAAATTTTATTATGTCGGAGACTCAAACCGATCATATTTCAAATATCGACCTCGACAGGCTTTACGATAAAACGGTAAAGGAACTTCAGGTCATTGCAAAAAATCTGAATCTGAAACGGGTTACAGGACTCAAAAAGGAGCAGCTGATCGAACGGATCAGGGATTTGGCTTCTGAAGAGCCTGCTGACAGGGATGGCCATAAGGATCAGGAGGAAAAACCTGATTCTGAATCTATTCCTAAAAAGCAATATGGCGGTCAAAGTCATATTCAGTCCTACGACAACAGGGATACAGACGGTTCAGATGACCAAAAGTCCCGGCAACGGGGCGGTAAACCCAGGGATCAGTATAAAAAGAATAAAAACCATGTAAGCAATGTACTTCCGGAATCGGATGCCGGTAAACTGGATGAACGGCTTGAGGAGATCCGGCCGCGCCTGGGCAAGTTTTTGCTCAATGAAGGGACACTTGAAATCCTGCCGGACGGGTATGGTTTTTTGCGGTCCGTGAACTACAATTACAAGGCCAGTCCTGACGATATTTATGTTTCCCCGTCACAGATTAAACGGTTTCGTTTGAGGCAGGGCGATTGTGTCATTGGCATCATCCGTCCACCCAAAGTAGGGGAGAGGTATTTTGCACTTTTAAGGGTAGAAGGGGTCAATGGCAAGATTCCAAAGGATATGGACAACCGGGAGGATTTTGAAGATCTGCTCCCGATCTATCCCGATCAGCGATACAAGCTTGAAAATCATCATGCCGAGTATACAACTCGTGTCATCGATATGTTCGCGCCACTCGGAAAAGGCCAGCGGGGGCTGATTGTTGCCCAGCCGAAAACCGGTAAGACGACCATTTTGCGTAACATGGCCAATGCAGTTTCCACCAACAACCCGAATACCAAGATCATCATATTGTTGATTGATGAACGGCCTGAAGAGGTTACCGAAATGGAGCGATCGGTCAAAGATGCAGAAGTGGTCGCTTCAACATTTGATGAAAAGCCTGAGAATCACATCGGATTGTCGGAAATTGTATTTGAAAAGGCAAAAAGACTGGTTGAAAGCGGCCATGATGTTCTGTTGTTGATGGACTCCATTACGCGCCTTTCCAGGGCTTACAATATTTGTGCCAGCAGTTCCGGCAGAACCATGACCGGGGGTGTTGACTCCGAAGCTTTGAAAGCGCCCCGTCAGCTATTTACTTCTGCAAGGAATATTGAAAACGGAGGAAGCCTCACCATCATCGCCACAGCATTGATAGAGACAGGGTCCCGCATGGATGATGTTATTTTTGAGGAATTCAAAGGCACCGGTAATATGGAGGTTGTTCTTGACCGGCGGCTTGCCGATAGAAGAATTTTCCCCGCCATCGATATATTCAAAAGTGGGACTCGCCGTGAGGAGCTTATCGTATCTGATGAGGAGAGGGAAAAAGTGGTTTTGCTCAGACGCTACCTCAACAACATGAATTCATTTGAAGCGATGGAGTTCCTGCTCGATAAAATGAAAGGAACCAAAAACAACGAAGAGTTTTTGTTATCAATGAATAAGTAGGATTACGGTTCCAGCAGCACGTATTTCTTGTGCTCATCCCGTGCGAGTTTCCCATTTTTTCTATATAAGGAGTGGTAGAAAAACAGGTATGCGCCGCTGTTGAAAGCCTCTTTTAACAGGAGAGTTTTAAACTTTTTGGACTGTAGGGGATTGTGATCCATCTGCTTCATTGCATAGTGATTCAGGTGATACTCCGTTGGAATCAGGTCACCCGGGTAGTAGGCCGTCTGGCCGTCATCGCTGATTCTAACGATTTGATGGCCGGGGGTGTGGCCGCCGGTAAATAGCAGATCGATACCGGGAACCAGTTCAAATGAATCCCCTTCGATAAAGTGAAACCGGTCTTCAGCCGCCAGTTTATATAATTCATCCATTCTGTACCCGGCCCCGGTAAGCCCGGGCTGTCGACTCTCCACACTGACGGCAAAATCCCATTCCCGCTTTTGGACCAGGTACTCCGCATTGGGAAATGTGGCTGATGTCTCAATATCCGGGTTTACATAGGTAGAGCCGGCCACATGGTCGTAATGCAGATGCGTAAGTACCACAAACTGAATATCATCCGGGTGTACACCGAATATTTCCAGGTTGGTTACCACATTGGAGGTCTGGCGAAAATCACTGCTATAATCCAGCCCCCAACCCAGACCCGAATCGAGTAAAATATGGACATTACCATCGGTAATGTACAATGGATCGATGCCAATGGCCGAGGAATATTTGCCAAGCGACATGTCATCTTTGAGATTATCGAGCCGTTTCGGCTCCATCTTCTGCAGTATACCATCGCCGAAGATCTCAAAGAAACCTTCACTCAGCTGTTCTATAAGAAATCTGCCGGTTTCCATTTAATCAATTATAAATTCAACCGGAAGAATGGCCCAGTTCCTGCCTGCATTATGGTTTTTGAGGTCCTCCAGGCTCCGGATCTCGTCGGAATAGGGGACCAGCGAACGCACCCAACTGCTGATCCGTGCCTCGGCAGAGGAAAAGAGCATATCAAAAAGCTCCTTGCGTTCCGGATAGGTGATGACCCTGTACTCCTCGATCTCTGCCTTCTCGGCCGCTACGGCCAGGGCATCTTCAAGCGTGCCGACCCTGTCCACCAGGTTGACGTTCATTGCGTCCTGCCCCGTCCAGACACGGCCCTGCGCAACTTCATGGACATCATCCCGGCTCATACCCCTTCCGTCGGCTACACGGGTTAAAAATGTTTCATACCCGCTCTCTACACTTCGCTGCAGGGCATCCCTTTCCGATGGTGTCAGCGGCCGCGTCATCAGCCAGAGATCAGCATGATCGTGGGTTTTAAACTCTTCAAAATAGATTCCCAGTTTTTCATTGTAAAATTTCTGGGTATTGAACATCTGGTTATAGATACCGATGGATCCGGTTATGGTATTCGGCGATGCAATCACCTCGTCAGCACCCATGGCGATATAGTATCCACCTGAAGCAGCTACATTGCCCATATAAGCGATTACCGGTTTCTTTTTGGCCGCTTCCCTGATGTGGCCCCAGATGAGTTCGGAAGTCGAAACCGCCCCGCCTCCGCTGTTGATATGAATAACAATCGCTTTTACATCATCATTGTCGAGACTTGAATCGAGAGACCGTTTGATGCTGTTGGCGGTAATGATATTACCGGTTGAAAAGGGCCCGGTAAAACCTTCTGGCATAATTGCACCGGATGCATAGATAACGGAAATACGGTTGTCGGTATCGGGTAATTCCAGTCCAGCTGATCCGGGTTTCACCCTGTTATATCTTTGCAGCGATACGGTTCTCAATGACTGATCTTCCTCAAGCTCCAGACGATTCTTAATGGCTTCTTCCACTTCATGTGGATGAGCGATGAAGTCAACCAGGCCGGCTTCCAGGGCCCATTCCACACTATTGGGCGGGATATTATTTAAAAGACTGTCGATCTCTGATTTCGTCAGGCCTCTTTGCTGCTCAATGGTATTGACAAAGGTAGAGGTTGCACTGTTGAGAATCGCCATGATCTGCTCACGGTTCTCAGGCGAGCTTTCTTCCCGAAGAAAAGGCTCCACAGCCGATTTGTAATCGCCTACCCGGATGATTTCAGGCTCGATGCCGATCTTTTCCAGCATTCTTTTCATATAGCTGATCTGAACGACAAACCCATTGAACTCAAAAAAGGTTTCCGGCGGTAAAAAAATGGAATCGGCCGCCGATGCCAGGAAATAAGCGGTTTCGTTTATTCCCATATCATTCGAACTGGCATAAACGAATTTGCCGCTTTCTTCCTTGAAATCCTGGATATAATTGTAGGCTGTCTCCAGGTTTGCCCAGGAGGTGGAGAGTTGGTTTAACTCAATCCATACGCCCCAAATCCGGTCGTCACTGGCCGCCTTTTCAAGATTGTTTTTTAACATTTCCAGCGAAACCTGTTTTTCAGCACCGGATGGAAACAGATCCCTGAAGGGGTCGTGTGTGGTCCTGGCAGGTATCGTACCGCTGAGCTTCATTGTTAATACCGAATTGGAACGAATATAGGGCTCAGGTTCCCCGGCAGTACTGACGATACCGATAAACAGAATAAGGATAATCAGGGATATTCCGATTATCGTACCCAATATCGACGCAAGAAATGTTTTAAGAAAATTCATTAAAGAAGCACTTTGATTGTTATTGAATGAAAAATGATTGAATTGATTTTATCATACTGTTGTTCGTAAGAACATAAAAAAAGATTCAAATCAATCCATTAAATTTAACCCAAGAAAGAGCAAACGTCTTTTTGGATTAAAGATACTGTTAAAATTCCTACAGGTCGAATGAAATTGAATGAACAAATTTGATGCTATTATCATCGGATCCGGCCATAATGGCCTGATTACTGCTTGTTATCTCTCCAAAGCCGGTTACAGGGTTTGCGTGCTCGAACGGCGCGATACGATCGGGGGGGCAGTATCCACTGAAACCATGTTTCGCTCTCAGGAGAATCCCAATGGGTTCAGAATGGATGTCGGCTCTTCCGTTCACATCATGATCCATCAAACCGGCATACTTGAAGAGCTTGAGCTGACCAATTACGGGCTGGAATATATTGAAATGGACCCGATAATGTCGTATCCGGTTCCCGGCGGCAGGGGAGTGATTCATTTTTTCAGGGATCTGGAGCGAACGCTTGATTCGATCGGACAGGTGGCCCCGGAGGATGTGGCCAATTACCGGGATTTTGTCGAGTTCTGGGGGAGAATCAACAAGGGAGTTCTCAGGGCATTTATGGTTCCGCCTTCCGGAAAGAATATCATCACCGAAATGATCAGGGGCCAGTTCCGGGACGGGTCCATGTTCAAGAAAGGGGAGCAAACAGCCGGACTTCAGAAAATACTGTCCAGTTACGGTAAGGTCGTGGAGAGTGCATTTGAGAATCCCCACATGAAAGCGGCATTGATGTGGTTTGCAGCTCAATCGGGGCCCACACCGGATATGCCGGCAACCGGCGATTTTGTGGGGTGGCAATCGATGCTGCATCAGAGCGGGGCCAAACACCCGCGGGGCGGCAGCGGGATGCTGACCCGGGCAATGGCTAATCTGATTGAAAACCATGGAGGTATTATTAAAACCGGAAATCCGGTCAAATCCATTGACATTGAAAACGGCCGTGCAAGGGGGGTAGTAACGGATAATGATCACTTTTTTGAAGGGGACCTGATTGTGTCCAATGCCCATGTGCAAACAACGATGCTCAAAATGGTAGGCCGGGAGTTTCTGGATGAGACGATGGTCAAAAAAGTGGAGGATATCCAGGTGGGCAACGGATTTGGAATGGTAATACGCTGTGCTGTCCAAGAACTTCCGCAGTACACAGCCGCTCCCGAGGACCCGTATATCCATAACGGAATGCAGCTGCTGGCTCCCTCGGTGCAGTATATGTATGATGCGATTGGTGATTACCATAAACGCCGGCCACCGGAAAAACCGGCTGTCCTGGCCATGACGTTTTCAAAAATCGATCCGGATGTGGCCAGGGATGGCAATCATACCCTTTTTGCATGGGCGCAATGGCACCCTTATGAACTCTCCGGTGGTCTCCGGTGGGATGATATCCGCGAGCGGGAAGCGGAAAAGATCTACCGGGTTGTGGAGGGCTATGCACCGAATATGAAAGGAAAGCTGATTGACTGGTATATTCAGTCACCCCTGGATATTGAACGCAAACACGGCATGTTAAAAGGAAATGTGATGCATGTGGAGATGAATTTTGATCAGATGTTTATGTTCCGTCCTACGCCGGAACTGAGCCGGTATGAAACGCCGATAAAAAATCTATACCTTTCCAGTGCTTCCTGTCATCCGGGAGGTGGCGTATTCGGTGCAGCCGGGTATAATGCGGCAAATGTGATCCTTAAAAAACATAAACGAAAAAAGCTCTATTAGTGACCCCTCCAGAAACAGAATATTCGGGATCTGAAGCGACCATCAATCTGAATTCACTCAACAAAAACCTTGAATTCCTGAAGCAGAAATCGGGGAAAGAAAATGTGATCGCGGTTGTCAAGGCAAATGCCTACGGGCATGGTGCACTCAGCATCTCAAAACATCTTGAAGAGAAGGTTTCTCAACTGGCTGTTGCGAGTGTTGACGAAGGAATTCAACTCCGGAAAGCGGGTATTGAGCTGCCGATATTGGTGTTCGGTGTCCCTTCTCACGCCAATGCAGCCGCCTATAGCCGCTACCGGTTAACGGCGACCGTAAGCCATCTCGGGCATTTCAGCTTGCTTCCGGCCGGAACCGGGTACCATTTAAATTTTGACACCGGTATGAGAAGGGTGGGCCTATTCCCCTCCCAGGTGGAAGAGGTTCTGCAAGCGATGCAGAAACACAAGGATATTGATTGCCGGGGCATCTATTCACACTACGCCACCGCTGATGATCCCGGATCGGAGTATGTGCAAACGCAACATGAGCTGTTTACGGAAATCCGTGCCCAATTCCCCACTGAAATTCCGGCACATATGAGCAATTCGGCAGCGGTGCTCCATTATGATGTCGACCACTTCGAATGGATACGGGTTGGTATCGGGCTTATGGGTTATGCGCCCGGAAAAACACAGCCGGATGGGCTGATACCGGCGTTAAACTGGACGACGCACGCTGTAATGATCCGGAAAATCAATACAGGCGACCGGGTCAGTTATGGCGGTACATGGAGAGCTCCATATGCCGGATACCTGGCTACACTGCCGGTGGGTTATGCCGATGGGATTCCGAGGGTGCTCAGCAACCGGCTGCACGTGAAGATTGGGGAAAAGATGTTTCCGGTTGTCGGAAATGTGACGATGGACTATTGCATGGTTTTTCTCGGAGAGAAACGTATTAAGACCGGATCAGTCGTGCATCTGATGGGCCGTCACGGGTGGCCGGCAAATACCTGGGCAGAACTGGCAAATTCCATTACACACGAAATCCTGTGCCGGTTAACACCCCGGGTACGCCGCCGTTATCAGTCGGTTTGAAGGATTTGAACAAGTTCAATCTCAATGACCAGTGTGTCTTCCCGGTATTCAAAAAATTGGCTCTGCTGGCTGACATTTGCAAACCCAAGACTGGGTGGAATGACCAGCACCCGGATTTCCTCTTCTTTCATACCAATGATGCCTTCCCGTAACCCTTGCGGGCTTAAATTATTGACCGAGACATTTTCCGGATTGGTCCGGCCATTGGCATAGGTCGACTGAAGGATGTCGCCGTCTTTGGTGCGCATGGTAACAAACAATTGAACGGCATCACGGGTTACGACGGAAGCTCCCGACTCCTCTTTACCCTCTTCTATAATATAGTACACGAGGCCATTGTCTTTTTCCACAGGTTCAACACCTGAAAAGTCTATCGGATCCGGTACGGTGCTGAAATCGGTTTCCCGGAAAAACGGGTTGGTAGGATCATCGCACCCTGAATAAATGAATGTGAGGGCAAGTGCAGTGATTAATAATATTTTGGGGAATAATTTCATCTAAAAAATAAACGGTTAAAACTTTAATTGAATGTTATTGCCGTTTCCCTCCGGGGAATAGACAATCAAAGGTAACATTAAGTTTGAATTCTATAAACCCAAAAGTCTGACGACTGCATATTTGGGCTTGTTTTAGGTTCAGGATGTTTTCCCGATGTATTTCTGTATCCCCATCCCGTAGGGTCAGGCCTTTAAAACATAGACTACATATTGTGTCATATATCAGACATCACTTGTAACGGCCAAACCGATTAACTATTACCATTGTCTGAAAAAGCCTTGTTTAACACTCTTTCCCGTTGCCGGTTTGCTATACGACTGACAACGATGGCCAGCTGATACAGCAACACAAGGGGGACGGCAATCATCATTTGTGATACCGGATCAGGAGGAGTGAGAAAGGCCGACATCAACAGACATGCAATGATCGCCTGCCGCCGGTATGTTCTCAAAAACTCCGGAGTAAGCATTCCTGCCTTGGAGAAGAAATAACTGACCACCGGGATTTGAAACAGTATGCCGCACGCTAATACCCACATGGCGACCGAGGAGAAATACTCGGTAATATCGAACTGGTTAATGATGACATCGGAGATGACAAACTGCGTGAAAAACTGCAGGGCAAAGGGTACCAGGATAAAGTACCCGAAGCAAATCCCCAGAAGAAAAAAGGAGGTTATGAAAAGGACGTTCAGATACGTCTTGATCTTCTCCTGGCTTTCCATCGCCGGTTCAATAAATGCGTACATCTGGTAAAACAGAATCGGTGAACCAATAACGATTCCGGCAATAATCAGACTGCCCCAGTACGTAAAAAACTGCCCCGGAAGCCTGCGGCTAAGAAGTTCGATATCAATCGCATTAACAGGCATGATCTGATACATGAAAAACTCGGCACTTGTAGGCCCGAGAATGATTTCATTGATAATCAGTTCAGAAAAAAGAAAAGCGATGACAACTCCGAAAGTAAGTCCTGCAAATCCTTTTATGATTCTCCATCTCAACTCCTCGAGGTGATCGAGAAATGACATGCCTTCTGTGGGATCCGGTTTTGGGGCCTTTGCCCTGGGCAAAATGGCGCCCATGATCCCGCGTTTTTCTGATTCTTGGCTCATGTATGGTATTCGATTAACTGCATATTTAATTCAACGGAACGGTATCGTATATTAACGTCCGGCCATTCCGGAATAATACACAAAAACATACTCCCAATTCTACGGTGTAACAAAATCATAGAGCGGAAATTGATCGCACATGGCGTTAACTTCATCATTTACTTTCCGGATGATTGTTTCATTTTCAGGGTCTTGTAAAACCCGGTTGATCAGTGTTGCCACTCTTTTAAACTCCTCTTCGCCAAAGCCTCGGGTGGTCATGGCTGGCGTGCCAATTCGAATCCCGGAGGTGACAAACGGGCTTTGATCGTCGAAAGGTACCATATTTTTATTACAAGTGATGCCTGCTTTCTCGAGGGTTTCTTCGGCATCTTTTCCGGTCAGGCCTTTGTTGCGCAGATCCACCAGGATCAGATGGTTGTCTGTGCCGCCGCTGACCAGGTTATAGCCGTTTTGAAGGAAAGTTTCTGCCATCGCTTTGGCATTGGCCTGTACCTGTTTCTGGTAGTTAGTGAATTCGACTTCCAGGGCCTCGCCAAAGGAGACGGCTTTCGAGGCGATAACATGCATCAGTGGTCCTCCCTGGGTTCCGGGAAACACAGCTGAGTCGAGCACTTCACTCCATTTTTTGGTTCTGCCTGATTTCCGGGCAGTCACACCCAGTGTATTTTCTCCGTCCTTTCCAATCAGGATCATCCCGCCCCTGGGGCCTCGAAGTGTCTTATGGGTCGTTGTCGTCACCACATGGCAATGAGGCAGGGGGTCGTTCAGAAGCCCGGCTGCAATCAACCCGGCGGTGTGGGCCATATCCATCCAGAGGTAGGCGCCCACTTCATCGGCAATCTCGCGGAAAGCCTTGTAGTCGAAATCCCTCGGGTAGGCACTGGCCCCAATGGAAATCATTTTCGGCTTCACGCTCTTAGCTTTCTCGCGCACTTTGTCGAGGTCGATGCGGCCGGTGTCTTTTTCCACACCATAAAATTCGGGATGATAGATGATGCCTGAAAAATTTACCGGGGATCCGTGGGTGAGGTGTCCCCCGTGGGAGAGATCCAGTCCGAGAAGGGTTTCACCCGGTTTCATAAAAGCCAGGTACACCGCTGCGTTGGCTGAGGCCCCGGAGTGGGGCTGGACGTTGACATAGTCGGCTCCAAAGAGTTTTTTGGCACGTTCGCGGGCCAGGTCTTCGGCGATATCAACAAATTCACAACCGCCGTAGTATCGTTTGCCCGGATACCCTTCGGCATATTTATTGGTCAGGGCCGATCCCATCGCTTCAATGACAGCCCGGGAGGCAAAGTTCTCGGATGCGATCAGCTCAAAGTTATAATTTTGTCGGTTGGTCTCTTTCTCAATCGATGCATAAATCTCGGGATCTTGCTGTTTCAGCGAATTCATACCTGTTATTTATCAGTTAAAGAGTGGATTTTATTGACGCGCCGTTCATGCCGGCCGCCATCATCAAAAGGAGTGTTGAACCAGGCATGAAGGATTTTTTTGAGCTGAGTCTCTTCCAGTGCCCGGCCCGGCAGGCACATGACATTTGCATTGTTATGCTTTCTGGCAAGTATCGCTACCTCTTCATCGTAAACGACGGCGCCTCTGACGTTCGGATATTTGTTTGCAGTCATACACATCCCCTGGCCGCTTCCGCAGACAAGGATCCCGAATTCATGTTCCCCGTCATTCACCTTCCTTGCTACCTGAACGGCAAATTCCGGGTAATCTACGGATTCATCGGTATGGGTTCCGAAATCAACCGGCATTTGCCCCAGTTCCTCAAGTATTTTTTTTACGATCTCTTTGGCCGCAAAGCCGGCATGATCGCTGGCGATTGGAATGATCATCCAAATATTTTTTATGTTTATGTGACAGGGTTTAAATATCTCGAAAAAAACGGTCACTAAAAAGAGAGAGATGCATGTTATTGACTGTCTGGTCTTATGATGTTTGTAACGATAGTATCGGCTGCAAGACCACCAAAAACCCCGATTCCGCCATCCACATGGTAAATAGCGTTGGGAATTTCTCCCGGTGAAAGTGTGGACCCGCCGAGCTGAACATCCTGGGACCGTATAAAATCAAACGTATTCGAGTCCAGGGAATTGGCCACGATCTGGTTGCTGCCATAGAAAGCCACTGCGATCCAGGGAAAGGTAAGTCGAATGGAACCATCATCAATGACATCGAAGTTGGCTTCATTGATCAGGTTGGAGGAGTTGTTTTTAAAATCGTCCAGGCTGTTTTGGCCGTTATCATCCAAAATACCCCTGTAGAAAGGAGTCATATTTTCAATTGACGGATCTTCTGCTATGGTATTGAATACGTACACGTTCTGCCTGCCGGGGTTTTGGTTTGGTGAAATGGTGACCTCGAGTTGTTCGGCCGACTGGTAGACAATCGATTCCGGAACAGAACTGGTTATCCGGAACGTGTCGGGTATGGTCGTTCGGGCACTGATATGTTTATCGCTATCCAGTTCCGCTTCAAGCTTGTAGGTCCTGCGGGGAAGAACGGTATGGTTTTGCGTGGGAGTATAAATACCGGGGCTGATCATACTGTAGGTAAAACTGCTCTCAATCTCATCATCCCCCGTTAGCAGATGGATGGTGATGTCTGCGCCGGTAATGGCTGCCGCTTCAAACGAATAGGCCTGATCGATTGGAAGTGTGGTTGAGAGAAGCACTGCAGGGAGAGAGCGTTCCGCTATCAGATAGGCCTCCAGGACCACATATTCGCGGTAACTGTCGTCGGAATAGGGGTCGCACCCTGATAGCAACAGGAACAAGGCTGTGATAAGGGATATGGACGTGGCTGGGGTTTTCATCGGGGTGTTAAAAAGTTACGGTATATGAAATTGCGGGAATGACCGGCAGCAGCCGAACATCATTGCGTTCGACCGGGTTTTCGTCAAAATCGTATTGATAGAACCAAATGTTACGCCTGGAATAGGCATTGATCACCTGGAATTGCCATTCAGCATCAGCCAGCCTAAAAAAGGAGCCGAACCGGGAGAGCCCCAGGTCGAGCCTGTGATAGGAGGGCAGTCGCGATGCATTGAGGTTTTCGACAATAAACGTCTCGCGGATCGAATTGCTCCATGGGATATTCCTTAGCTGGGTACGGCCGGAAGGTTCGGTAAAGGCCTGGCCGGTTGCATAGCTGAATACGGATGTGACTCTCCATCTATCCGAAAGATCGTAGTTCAGAACCAGGTTCATATCATGGGTTCTGTCGTATTTGGGCGGATAAAACCTGCCGCTGCCGGGATCATCCAAAACCTTGTTGTTAAACCCCGGAAATTTTCTGCGGGTGATGCCGAACGTATAACCCAGAAAACCGGTGACCGGGCCAACCTGGCGTTCCAGGAAGAGTTCCGCTCCATACGCAAAGCCTTCCCCGAAACGGAAAAGTTCTTCATAGTCCAGGCCGGCGGCATCACTGACAAACGGGTTCAGTTCAAACAGGTCGCGCATGGTTCTGTAATAGAGCTCAATATCGAGTGCATATCCCTCCACAGGGACGGTTTTTGCCCCCAGGATGAATTGGTCGCCGTAAGAAGGGGGGACTCCTTCATCGGTTGTAAGCCACAAATCAAACCCGGCAAAAGCTTCATTGGTGATGAGGGTGAGGAACTGGTAATAGCGCCCGTAGGCGGCTTGCAGCCGGAGTCGATCACCGGGCCGGTGTTCAAGGGAGAGGCGCGGTTCAAGCCTCAGATAATCACCTTCAGAAAAATAATTTCCCCTGATTCCGCCCTTTACGATCCATTCCTCTGCAGGCCTCCAGCGATTTTGCAGGTAAAAGGACGTATAGGCGCTCTGGATTCGGTTGTTGAATGTATCCTGGTTGTCAAAGCGATCCTGGAAGTTGAGCGTAAGCAGGCCGCTCCAAACCCCTGCGGAAATGGTGTTGCGCTCATTGGGGATATATTCGATGTCGGCTTTGGCCGAAAAATCGTAGATCTCGTTGTTCCGCTCAAAGGGTGTCCCGCCGATGTTGAAACGGGGCTCATTGAAATACTGGGAGCCGGTCAGTGTTAGGGTGCCAAAGAGATTGCCGGAAAAAATGTGACGCCAGTTGGCACTGATCGTCCGGTTCCCGTAGTCGAGCCCGACGTCGGCATCATCGGTAATAGGTACCCGCACCTTGTCGTTGCCGGAATAAAATGCGAGAGAAAACCGGTCATTGCCGGAGACATCGAAGTTGACTTTTCCGTTGATATCCAGAAAATGGAAGCTGTCCGGGATGTTTTCGGTCCGGCTTCGAAATGCCGCAAGAAGGGGTTCGAGGGTCGAACGCCGGACGGCAAACATCCAGGATCCGTACCGGTGGGGCCCTTCCAGCATGGCCCGGGAGGCAAGCATTCCGATGCTTGCCGTACCGCCAAATTCATTCCGGTTTCCATCCTTGTTGTAAACGGTGAGTACTGAGCCGAGCCGTCCGCCATACTCTGCCGGGTATCCCCCTTTGTACAGCCTGACATCTTTTACCGCATCCGGGTTGAACGTAGAGTAAAATCCGAAAAAATGGGAGGGATTGTACACCGTCGTCTCATCCAACAGGATGAGTGTTTGATCCGGGCTACCGCCTCTCACATACAGGCCGCTGGAAAAATCGGAAGCTGCTTTTACACCCGGCAGAAGCTGGACAGACCTGAACACATCCGGCTCCAATACAGATGGCATCTGTTTGATCTGTTGCGTCTGAAGTTGCGAGACGCCGATATCACGTTGTTCTTCCATATCGGCTTCGCTTCGAACGGTGATTTCCTCTAGTTCAACCCCGGCCGGGGAAAGTTCGATGTTGAGCCGCAGGGTCAGGCCCGGTTCCAGGTCAACTTCTTTTTCAAAACGCTGATAGCCGATATAGGATGCGACGATGGTGTAGGTTCCCGGCTCCAGGTTGGTGAGGCTATAGTAGCCAGAGGTATTGGATGAGGTGCCCCGGCCGGTTTCTTTGATGGCGATATTTGCCGAGATCAACGTTTCCCCGCTGCCGGAGTCACTGATATACCCGTTGATGGCAGCCCGGTTTTGGGAAAAGGAGTCGACGGCAGTCAGAAATAATAACAGGGGGGACAGTAAAAATAGTTTATACACGTCGCAGGGTTTCTGAAAATCGGGGTTTATCTCTTGGATGTTACACGAAACAACGTCAAATTTGTTATGCATTAATTTTGCCCGGTTATTTGTTTATATAGCGGGCAGGGGAACTCATCTGAATATTGTTGATTTTTATAGGCGTTTGCAGGTTTACATCACACCCGGAGTTTCATTGAAATTCCATTAAAACGGAGTTCAAAAAACCTGTTTTTCAATGATCTGTAGTCAATATCCGGCAAAACCGTCAGGTATAACCGAACATTCTTCACAAACGTTTCAAGTGACAACAAAAACCGCTATCTTGCGTTTTATACATGTACAAGTACAAGTACAAGTTCTTTGACTTAATGGGGCTGTAACGGATTCGACGGGATGAGTAGCATCGCAGGTTGCATGCCGAGTTTGACCGATGGGTCTCGTAAAAAACCATCATGGATAAAAAGTAGTTGACAACAACTATTCTTACCGACTGGCTGCCTAAACGCAGCTGTCCGTTCCCTCAGGTTCTTGTCTGTTAGTCCTGGGTTGGAGCGCCGACTATAACAGAATAGCAGGGGGTGTGCGTCTGCCGCATCGTCTGTAAAATTTCAGCAGAATAGTCTGAGGTTGCCTTGTCGCCGGGCAAAGCTTCAGGCGAATTAAAAAACGGTGGCTAAGCATGTAGATACTTGAACGATATACCGTCTCGGACCCGGGTTCA
>SKRC01000084.1 GCA_007118695.1 Balneolaceae bacterium
TGAACACCCCTCAAAAGCTGGCGCTGAACGCGCCACCTTTATCTCCCCTCAAGGGGAGAAATTCGTTGTGCGTTCAGCACCAACGAATTGAGGGGTGTTCGCTGGTTCAGCACTTCATTTTGAGGGGTGTTCTTATGTGCGGCCGGAATTTTCATTTTCAACCCATTTGATGGCCTGGAACATCATTTCGGTGGCATTTTTGTATCCCAGCTTGTCTTTGATGCGTGAGCGGTAGGTCTCGATGGTCTTGGCGGCCAGGTGGAGTTGTTTTGAGATTTCGGCACTGCTCTTGCCCTGGCCGATTAATTCAAAAACCTCCAATTCCCGGTCGCTTAATACCTGGATGGGTGATTCCGCTATCTCCTTTTTTCCCTGCATCATCCCCATCAACAACTTTTTATTCATGTCGTCACTGATATAAATCCCGCCATTGAGGATTTTTCTTATGGCGGCCAGCAGCGTATCACTCGATTCATATTTCATCACATACCCTTTTGCCCCTGCCCGGAGAGCCCGTTCGGCGTAGAGCGCCTCATCGTGGCGCGAAACAACAAGGATTTTCATGTCCGGTTTTTGGAACAACACATTCTTGACAAGTTCAATGCCGTTCATGCCGGGCAAAGAAACATCCGCAACGATCAGATCAAGCTCGTAATCATCCAATACCTTTAAGGCCCCTTCCGCCCGGTCCAGTTGCACGACTACATCAAAACCCGATTCCGATTCCAGTACCGAGACGAGTCCCTTTCGCATCATCGGATGATCATCGACCACCATTATTTGTTTATGTAATGAGTTTCCCATGAGATTTTCAATTTTAACTTAATTTCTCAATTATGATATGTTCGCCGGCACATGTAATGTGACTCCACTAAATAAGTGACTTCATCGAATATGTGACCACATCGCACCCGGTATACTTCAGGCAGACCCGGTATTAAAATCTACCGTATTCATTGGGTATGATACAACGCACACGTGTCAGATGTTCTTCGGTTCGGATAATTTCAAGCATACCCCCCAGTATACCTGCCCGGTATTTCATGATCTGAATACCCAAACCTCCGTTATGAATTTCATCCGGGTCAAATCCACTTCCATCATCATCGATTGTCAGAGACGTAAATGTTCCGGAGTTTGCAAGCCGAATAGTGATAGTCCCGGCACGACCGTGTTTAATCGCGTTGTTTATGGATTCCTGGACAATCCGGAACAGGTTGAGGGCATCGGAATGCTTTTCAAACTCTACAGTCCCATTTACCAGGAACTGACAATTGATTCCGTATAACTTTTCAATTCTGTTGCAATAGTTTTTGATAGCATCACACAACCCTTCATTCTCCAGCTCCAACTGAACCATCCCACTTGTCAATACGCGGGCATATTCATCCGCCTCCCGGGCCATATTTGTAATATCCTCTACTTCATCGCTTCCGGGCACGCCATTTGCTTTGAGTTTGCGGGCTACATTTTCCGATACCATCCGGATACCTGTGAGCATCTGCCCGAGGCCGTCGTGCAGTTCCCGGCCAATCCTCCGGCGTTCCTCATCGCCGATTTCCAAAACATGCCGCTCCAGCTCTTTACGATACGTATTATCGGTAATTAGACCGGAAAAAATGCGGCCATCCTTCGTTTTTACCTCTCTTATGGAGATTTCAATTGGAAATACAGTGTTATCCTTTTTAAGCCCCAGTTCATTTCTCTGTTCCCCGATCATCTTTTTCTCGCCGGTTTCAAGGTAATTCCTGATGTAATCAACATGTTTCTCCTGGTGCGGAAGCGGCATGAGGATCTTTACATTTTTCCCGATTACCTCACCTCTCCGGTACCCGAAAATTGTTTCAGCGGCCTTGTTAAAACTCAGGATACTCCCTTTCTCATCAATCGTAATGATCGCACTCACACATGTATCCAGGATTGCCTGAAGCCGGGCCTGTTTTTCTTCCAGTTTGCCATGAAACTCCTTTAAATTTTCATGCTGTATCGTCAATTGCTGGGTATGCTCGATGGAGTCATAAAGCAGTGACTGAATTTGATTTCGCTGGCGCCTTAAACTGTCCGCCATCTCCTGCAGGGCAACTCCCAGTTCATCTTTATCACTAAAAGGCTCTATCGATAGACTGTAATCGCCATGTGAAATGGTGTTGGCATATTCAACATAATTTTGCAGGTAACGGATGGAGGCGTCCGCACTGTTTGCCAACTGACCGATTTCATCCTTTCTGCCCGACTCAACCGGCTTGCCCAATTCACCTTTGCTGAGCCCGGTAAAGATCGTAACCAGTTTTTGAAGCGGATCAGAAATAAAATGAGACAGATAGACAGCCAGAAAAACAGACAGAATTAAGAGGCCAAACCCAATCAGCAGCGTCCGGTTTCTGAGCTGATAAATCGGCGCCATTATTTCAGCAGAATCTATTTTCCCGACTATTCCCCATTCCCAACCCGGTATGTATTTCCAGACAGCCAATACGTCAATACCCCTGTAGTCATTTTGAATACCGCTTCCTTCATCTGCCATTACCGCTTTTTGAGCAGGAAGCAGTTTTTTATCATCTTCAATCACCAATCCGGGTAAACTGTCCAGGCTGGCATGCCTCAACGCTGTGACGAATTTCAATTTGTTATTATCCCGTTCATCGATCTGACTGATCAGGATTTCACCGGTTTCCCCCAACCCTAATGGGCTCAAGTATATCTGCCTCAAATAATCCGGATCAATTTTAACAGTAATGGCTCCGGCAAATTGATCGGTAACAAGATTCCTGACCGGGGTAAAAAACATCAGATAGTCCCTGCCGGTCAACGGGTCAAAAAGATAACCGGAAAAGGGTGCTTCATTTCCTTTAAGCCTTTCAATAAAATGTTCCGGCATTCTTTTACCGATAAGGGATGATTCAGTATTGGCAACAATGGTCCCGTTTACATCCCAGACGCCAATGATATCGATAGAAGTTTGAACCTGGAAGTTATTTTCGAAAGAATTACCGGCATCAGCCTCTTTAAGTGTGAAATAAACCGATTCGACAAGCAACTGCATATCCTGTATGACTTCAGGGTTGTTGTTGCCATGCGGATCCAGCTGTCTAATCAAATAAGAACCTGCCATCTGCCGGGTCTGTTCAAAACGCAATTGTGTCATACGCTCTATATCCAGGATGCGCAAATGGACCATCGCTTCCAGCGACTCCAGCTGTTGCTCCATCATGGCTTGTTTGGCATTGAAATAGCTCAACGTACCGATGATTATCAAGGGCACAATCGCCAGGGCAACAAACAGCAGAATAAGCTTACTCTTAATTTTCATTTTGATTTAGATTACATAACTCTTTTAAATATATTCGCCGAAAACGCTGAACCGGGCAAACTACCTGAACAGAATGAATATTAAACTTTAACCCCTCTGAATAACTATACGAATATATATGTATAATTCAACATAAAATCTATTTCTTACAGTAGAATCAGGAAATTCCCCACATACAGTTCATCATCCCTGGCTGGCTAAAACAGGTTCAACCTAAAATTGTCGTTTGAACAATGATCCCGACGCGATCGGTCCGGAGGGCAAAAATGACTAACGACTTTTTTGGTTCAATAAATCGTCACTAAGGGCCTTCTTCGGCAAAACCATCCAAAAAAAGACAGGCCGTTATGCCCGGGTGCCCATGCGCGTTTTTCCGGCAGAATACGATGCCTGTGAATTTTCACTGATATCCGGCAAAAGCAATAATTGAATATTTAACGCAATGCGCTGCACGGTTTCTTCCAGGAATATTTTTTCTGTCGGACTGTGCGCCCCATCACCCACCGCCCCCAGCCCATCCAGGGTTGCCGTATGAATACTGGTATAACTGCCGTCTGACCCTCCGCCTGAAATGCCCTGATTCAGTTCCATTCCCAGTTCTGAAGCCATCTGTTCTGCTGCATTCCACAGCTCGCGGTTTCGCTTGTTTTGTACCAGGGGAGGACGTTTAAATCCCCCGGTAATCTCAAGAGTTACATCGCGTGTTGTCGGTTTAATCGATTTAATTTCGCTTTCTACCCGTTCAGCATCTTTTTTCGTAAGCACCCGCACGTCGACCGATGCTGTGCTTTCGGCAGCAACGACATTGGTACTGATGCCACCATCAATCGTCCCGACATTAACCGATACGCCTTGTCCGGGATCGTTCAGGTCGAACAGTTTTTGAATCAGGTGCGAGAGTTCCAGAATCGCACTTCTGCCTTTTTCTGGCTCGATACCGGCATGCGATGAGACGCCCCTGACGCTGATGTTGAAATGACCCACTCCTTTTCTTTTTGTTTTCAGCTTGCCGTCAGGGTCAAGGGAGGGTTCAAACACATAGACACGTTTCACTGCCCTGGCAATTCGTAAAATTTTTTCCCTGGAATCCCTGCTGCCGGTTTCCTCATCCGAATTGATAAAAATAACCGGCTGCATACCGGGAGTTAACCCCATTTGCCTGATCAATTTCAGGGCTGTCACCATCATGGCAATGCCTGCTTTCATATCATAAATCCCGGGGCCGGTTATGACATTGCCATTTCTGTCGAAAGGCATCTTCTCCAGAGTTTTTTTCGGCCAAACGGTATCGGCATGCCCCAGCATGAGCTGGTACCCACCAGCCGATTTTCCAGGTGGGCGGGCAAGCAGTTGTCCGCCACTTTTTACACCCGGATACCTCAAAGTGGCATAGCCAATTTTGCTCAACTCTTTCTCCAGAACCGAGAAGAACCTGTGATGTGCACGGGAATCATGTGGCGGGGTCTCAATCCTGACAAGCCGCCTGAGAAGGTTTACAAACCAGGTTTTTTCCCTGTTGCATGCATCCAAAAGGTTAATGGAGTTCTTCATTCCGGCAGGTCTGTTTTCTTAAAATTGGCCGGGAAAGGAAACGCCTGGGTTTCATCGATGATTGCGAAACGGTTCGGCGCAATAAAAGCAATCTGAGGATGCTGAAAGATCGTTTCGTTATCATCATGTGAAGGTGTGCGTACGACATCAGTGTCAGCCCGGGCCTGAACAATCTCCCCGATGATAATGCTGTTTTCCCCAAATCCGTCGATGATCTTATGAAGCCGGCACTCAAGAAACAAATATCCATCTTCGACTAAATATCCATGTACATCCAATGCAGGAAATTTGGATATTGCCTTGATTTCCGGTTTGGTATTGTCATCACATCTTGGCGTGGCTGTCAGGCTTACCTGCAGCACCTGGTCCGGTTTGGGATAAGTGACCGTAAACTCTTTCGTGCGTTTGATGTTTTGATATGTGCCGTGGGCGGGCGTGCAGACAAACCCGAAATAGTTTTGCCATCCCATGGGAAAAGCCAGGTGTTTCGGGGCAAAATCCGGGGAATCGTCCGGCTCGATCGTGCCCACAATCACCAGCGGATGAACGGTATACGTCTGTTCCCATACCGGGAATTCAAGGTTCAGCGACGTTAACATCGGTTTTTGATCATCCATATCATCCATATCATTCATATCTTTCGGTGTTTTTTAGGATTCCACGATTTTTTTCAGATCCCAGGACTCATGCAAACCCAGAATGTGAAGAACCTCAAAAAATATTTTCGGCGGCTCTTTCAGGCGAATCGTTTTCCCGGATTGCATCAGGCTTTGCAGGTATAAAATGGCTTCACTGTTTACAAACCGGGAATGTGAGAGATCAACAGTCAACTCTTCCCGGTCGTCGAACAGTTCACGGATCTGGCGAACCGCATTCAGGTTAAAATCACCCTGAAGGCGCACTTGCAGGCTTTGTCTATCCTTTGTGTAATGCATGGAATTCACTCGATATTGTTTCTTTTAATTTTCCGGCCATCTCTGAATGGGTTTCTATCAGGGCGAAGTCAAGTTCCGTATTAATTTTTTGCATACGCACATAATCCCTTTCTTTGTGAAAGAACGGCATCAATCCGGCAAATATAAACCCGTTTTCACGCAGCCATTCGACTGACGGGTCGACCCCGGGATGGTTCAGGGGGATATCGATATAAATGGAGGTCAGTTTCAGCTCTTCAAGACTTCTGAACATACTCAGACAGGAACCTTCAAACGTATTGCCCAGTTTTCGGACAATGATCAGAGCGGAATTGGCTTCATAATAAATTTCAAGGCTTAATTCCGTTGATATATCCGCTTTTTCAATTTGATCCGGAAGGTCTTTGAAGCCGGGATGGTTTTCAAATTGTATGTAGAGTTCTTTCATTATATCGCTATAAGAACGGGGTAAAAACACCGGTGTATTCCATTTTTTGGTCAGGGGAAGAAAGTCCATAACCATGCTGATAGGCTGCGGGTAATCTTCACGTATTCCTTTATATATGGAGCGCGACGACCTTGCAAGCAATAGCGCGGTGCTTTTGAAATTAAATTTTTCATTTGCCTTCTGGCTGATGGTATGAACAGTGAGTGCCATACCATAAAGGCCCAGAAGCCCTTTCTGCCTGCTCATCTCAATCAGCTTGTTGAGCATGCGCTTCATCAGGCCCCGCTTTCTGTGCGGTGGTGCTACCACTGCCTCACCCACTTCACCGATCAGGGAATCGTTGTTTCTGATCACGGCAAAATAGCCGGCCGGCCCGCCCCGGGAAGTTCTGACGATGGTTCCGAATTTATAACCATGCCGGATAGCCATTTCAATTCTTTTGGGGAAATAGAGGTCTTCCTTGCCATAACTGTAGTCATAGCATTGATAGATGAGCCGTGCTATATCCTCGGCATCTTCGCTGGTGGCCGGAGTCAATAAATAAGTATCTGCCACACCATTTTCCCGGCCTTCCGTGGTCTCTTCTTTGATCAGATCGCGGATGTGGGATTTATCCAGCTTTTTGACCAGCCGGAACTCCTTGCCGTCCTTTCCCCGGTTGAGAAAAATAAAATGATCCGTCATTTTCCTTGCAATTTCACGGCCGGCGCCTTCAAAATCACCCCGACTGATTGCTTTTTCAGGTGAATATGCATGTTGCTCCGGGTCGAACGGCTCACCGGTTTCCTGTACAATTATTTCCAGTTCGGAAAATGAGTATTGATACCAGATTTCCACATAGCCGCTCGTATCGGAATAAGCATGCAGAATGATATCTGTTAATATCTCATCCACGGCGAGGGTCAGCTGGGCTGCTTTTCCGACATCCAGCCCCATATTGACGCACCACTTGTAGGTAAAGTCGGTGGCCGATCCTATCATTTCTATTTTAGCCTCAAGGTAAAGGTGCGCTTCCATTTTGGGTTCCGGTATAGGTTATCTGAATTTATAGTTTAAAGATAACCCGGCAACTTACATGTAGGGAGAAAACTACATTTGTCATAGGGGAAATTCTTACTTGTTGTTAGACAAGAGTTGTAGGGATTTTCCTACAAAGTAAATCACACTTTCATTACATCACAGGTTAAAGGAGTCCTGCATGTGATGTCCAGGGAATTCTTTTATTTGATTGTACAACTTGAGGTTTTTGTCAGGTTTCGGAATAACTGTCATTTCATTCACAAGTAAAACAGCAGGTAAGGTTTTAAGGAGGTTTACATGAAACTGAAAAAGAAAAATTTTAGAATTCATCAGCTTCAAGGCAAGCGTACATCCCTAGTAAAAAAGGATAAAATACTGGCTCACATTTACAATTTACATGGCCGTTATTTACAGAAAGAGATCTCTATTCAGGAATACCTTTCGAAAATTAGCTGCCTCACTGCTGATCTTCTTTCATCACATTTCAAGTTCGAAATGCCAAGAGAATTGCAAGATCGGACCATCATGATGATCGCAAATTATTACATCATGCTTCATATGGATATGTATACCGGATTTTATACGATTGACAGGAATTATATATATGAACAAGAAACCAGGCTGAGTGATGAAGTTTTTAATAAAACAGGCCTTGAGGGTGCCGGCTATCTTCTGTACAAGAAAAACGAGAATGAACTTATCAGGGTAAGATCTCATGAATATATTAAAGAACAGTTGGAGGTCTACTACAACAAAGGCACGGAAGGGTGCCTGAAACAACTGGCACGTTCCATCTATGCCTTGATTTCAAAACTCGATGATAATCACGCTAGAAGTGAGGACAAGATTGAAGAGGTAATACAATCGGTTCAAATTGGAAAAATTTTAAACCCCGATTCGAACCACTATTGAGAATACATTACATTACAACCCTACCCTTACAGATGATCTGATGATTCGTTTTTATAATTCAAGTGTAAAATTTGAATAAATGAAATTGCTAATTGAAGAGCACAATTTATGACTGTACCACGGTGCATGCGTAAATAAGTCAGAAAATGTAACCCGCTGGCTGTCTCCGGGTATCTTTAAAAAAAAGAATCCGGGGAATGGGCTCCGGATTTATTTTTTTTGATCTTTTCGATCAATTCATCACGTTCATGATTTAATTTGTCGCTCAATCCTGCCTTATATTTATGTGGATTTACAAACCGTTTAAATTCCGGAGGCAATTTATTCAGCCTGTATTTGCTGAAGTCTGCTATTTCTTTTAACGCCAACGGTTTCTGCAATCGCTTCCCGTTTTCAATAACTTTTTGCAAGAGCGGTTCTTTGTCATAGGATTCAATATGAAGCGATTTGGCTTCAGAAGGGTGATGCATAATCCCCACCTTCTCTGCATCTTCATCAGCCAGCGCTATTACATCAGCACCATAAAAAGTAAGGCCGTTATTCAGTATTCTATAGACCTGTTTTTTATCTGGCAGATTAATTTTAAGAATGTTTTCTGATAACTTTATTCGTGGCCGGTCATTGGCAAATGCCAGCTTGTAAACACCGTCCAGAGCAGCATCGGGATGACCTGTAACGAGGCGAGTGCCTACTCCGAATGCATCGATCGGAGCTTCCTGGTCGATCAGGCTTTGGATCACAATCTCATCCAGCTTGTTGGAAGCTGTAATTTTCACATAATGAAGTCCGGCATTGTCGAGCATTTGCCGGGACTTTTTTGACAGCCAGGCCAGATCACCACTATCCAGCCGAATTCCTTTCAACCTCTGGCCACGTGCTTCCATCTCTTTGCCTGTGATGATCGCATTAGGGACACCGCTTTTAAGAGTGTCGTAGGTATCCACCAACAACACACAGTCATCAGACCGGACTTCGGCAAAGTCCCGGAAAGAGTCCAGTTCATTGTCATAACTTTGAACAAAGGAGTGTGCCATTGTCCCGGCTACCGGAATATGGTAATCACGCCCCGCCCGAACATTGCTGGTTGAATTGAACCCTCCTATGAATGCCGCCCGACTGGCAGAATAACCCCCGGCGCCCTGGGCTCGACGGAGGCCAAAATCGATTAATGCCCGATCACCTGCCACATGACGCATTCGACTGGCTTTTGTGGCAACAAGAGTCTGAATATTGAGAATATTCAACAGCAAGGTCTCAATGATCTGTGCCTCAATAATGGGGGCTTCCACGACCACAATCGGGCATATGGGAAACACGACTTCACCCTCCCGGCAACTATAGACATTACCGCTAAAACGAAAGTTTTCCAGATACCCGATAAAGTCGGAATTCAGCCCCTGGTTTTGCAAATAAATGAGATCGCGTTCATCAAACCGGAGATGTTCGAGGACATCAATCAAATCTTCCAGCCCGGCGAATAAGGCATACCCTCCCCCGAACGGAAGTTTTCGGAAAAAATAATCGAAAATGGCCGTTTTATCTTTCTTTCCTTTCTGAAAGTATGCCTGTGCCATAGTCAGTTCATATTGATCTGTATAGGAGGCTGTGTATTGGATCATTTCTTGTCAGAATTTAAAATTGTGGCCAAGGCCGTCGGTTTACCGGGGGCTTCAAATTGGGCCTGTGGAGGTGACAATAAATTTATAGCCTTTTCCCTTAATTCCATTTAACAATGGTTTTGAATGCGCTGCAACCAATGTTCAGGGAATTAGATTTTTTATTTGAAAGTTTGCAGAATGTCAGCCTGGCTGTACCTTAATGGCTGATATCCGTTTGGAATTCCCTTATTGCTGAGAACAATCTGCCAAAGCTGATTTTTACGGGACCAGAAACTGGCCGCACTCAGTAAAAGATAATATTTCCACATTCTGTAAAAATAATCCGGGTAGTTCGCTTTCAAAGAATTCCATCCCTTATGGAAATTGTTGAACCAGGCCATTAGGGTCTTATCATAATCGGGACCGAAATTTTGCCAGTCTTCCATCACCATCAATCCTTCAAGTGCCGATCCCAATTGAGCAATGGACGGGATCATGGAATTGGGAAAAATATACTTGTTGATCCATGGGTCGGAACTGCGCACCGAGGTACCACTGCCGATTGTTTGTAACAGAAAGATCCCGTCATCGTTGAGACAGCTTCTGATTTTCCGGATATAATTTCTATAATTTTTGCTTCCCACATGCTCGATCATGCCAAGCGATACGATATGATCAAACTTTTCATCCACATCACGGTAATCTTGCAAGCGAATCTCCACCGGATAGCCCTTGCACAGTTCCCTTCCAAGTGCTACCTGATTTTCTGATACTGTAATTCCTACTACATTTGCATCGTAGAATTCCGCCGCATACTGTGCAAAACTTCCCCACCCGCAGCCAACATCCAATACCCGCTGGCCCGTTTTCAAGCCGATTTTCCGGCAAACCAGATCGAGTTTGGCTTCCTGTGCCTGATCGAGATTTTCAGCATCCTGCCAGTACGCGCAGGTATATACCATCCGTTTGTCCAGCATAACGCGGTAAAGATCGTTACCGATATCGTAATGGCGCCTGCCAATTTCATAAGCCCGGGATTTACTTTGCCGGTTTGTAAACAGAGATTGAAGATAGAGCAGAATAGTGGAAGGGGTATAGGCAAATGAATTGCCCAGATCAGCATTCAATATATTATAAAAAAAGCTGTCCAGTTCTTTAGCATCCCACCATCCTTCAATATATGCTTCCCCCAGTCCAAGAGATCCATGGCGAATGACCCTTTTATAAAACCGGTCATTATAAACCTGTATATCCCATGCCCGGTCGCCATTTATTTGGATGCCGGCAGGAGCCAATAATTTTTCTACATATGTTTTCGAATTCATCGTATTGGATCTCCTTGTTTATTATTCCGCCAGGGAATAACCCTGTCCCTTTATTCAATAACCAAATTGTTTCACCGCAGACCTCATTTAGTACCTATCGGAGGCTTTGATAAACCAGGAGTTTTGGTCGAGTACAACGCCGGAGTAAAAATCAAACTACAGCATAGATAATCTATTCGAGGATTTGATTTTTTCGACAAGGCAGTAATCGGGCAAAAAAAACGGTTTTGAAAAGACTTCATATCATCTATTTAAAGTTGATGATGATTACAATGAGTTTAAAAAATAGATGCCACTAATCATACTTTTTGTACGTTCTTTCTGCAAGCTGTTGTATGTTTATTTCTCTCTGAATTGTAGGGGTAAGGATTACAAATTTGGAATGATGAATTTTGAATGGAGAAAACCTTACAACTCTTTCGGTCGAACCCTTACAGATGATCTGATGATTCGCTTTTATACTTCAGGTGAAGTCTTTGACAAAATGAAATTGATAATTGAAGAGCACAATTTACGATTGTACCACGGTGCATGCGTAAATATGTCAGAAAATTTATTCCGCTGGCTGTCTCCGGGTAATTTTGAAATAAAGAATCCGGTGAATGTGCTCCGGTTATTTTAAAACAAAAGCAAGATGGCAACAGATAGAATAGAAACCGAATATCTTCAATACAGAGAAGTTGAGATATCGGTAGATGGATATCAATTAAAGGGAAATTTGCATCTTCCCGCAAATGCCGACAGCCTGGTAATATTTTCCCATGGAAGTGGCAGCAGCCGCATGAGTACGAGAAACAGAAATGTTGCTTCCCAGTTGGAAGATGCCGGGATTGGCACATTTCTCTGTGATCTTCTTACAGAAAGGGAGCA
>SKRC01000183.1 GCA_007118695.1 Balneolaceae bacterium
CCTTATTAAAATTAAATGATAATATTATCCAGAAACGATTTCTCATATCCCCGAATTAAAAAGTAATACCTTTTCCCATAATCAAGGGTTGGGTATTGAAAAATATATTTATATCAGTCAGAGAGCTAAAAATTCAGCCTTTATTCGTCCCACGGCACAGCTGCCAGCCCGTTCAGATCCCAAACTATCCGCCCTTCGCGAATGGTCAATTCAGCCAGAAGTTTCCTGTCACCATCTATTCTGTAGCCCCCGGAATCGACAAACCCATAACTCCCCTTTTTCTTGTTCAGGATCGCCAGGTCGGCCACCGCACCTACACTTAGATGACCCAAATCTTCACGGTTTACAGATTTTGCGGAGATCCAGGTTGCCCGAAGAATCACATCTTGCATGCTCATCCCCATATTCAGAAATTTCGACATAACATTTAACATATCTTTCATGCCTGCATTCATGCTAAAACGATGAAGATCTGTGCCAAACGTATCGGGCCAAAATCCCTGATCGACAGAAGGAATTGCCTGGCTGAACCGGAAACTTGCACCACCATGACCCACATCAAAGAGGATTCCACGTTCCCGGGCTTTAAATACATAATCATAGATACGTCCCTGTCCATCAAGGAGTGATCTGTTGCCACGTTCATATGCATGGGTAAAGATATCGCCCGGTCTCAGCCGTTCCAGAATATCTTCTACATTCAACTCAGGAAGATTACACTCCAGCAACAGGGGCTGATTTGCACGCCTGGCAACCTCCAGGGCACGTTCAAACGGGACGAGGTAATCATTGCCAGCATAGTGTCCAAATTTGGTTCCTACAATGATTTCAGGATATTTTTCCACGATCGAAAGAGTCTTCTCTATATCCATATCATTCAAATCATTGTTATAGGAAGTCCCGCTCAATCCATGCCCGACAATATTTACAAATGCCAGTACACGTGTATCCGATGGTTCGATCACCTGTTTTTTGAAGGCCTCAAAATTTCTCCAACCTGCATTCCCCGGATCCACTACTGTCGTAATTCCGTTTCGAAAGGTAAAACCATCAGGAGATACACTGGAAAAACCATCCGCAAATCTGCCGGGAGTGCTCCCAACAAAGACATGAGCGTGTACATCGATTAAACCCGGCGTGACATAATAACCGGTTGCATCTATAGTTTTTGCGGCTTCCGATTCCGGAATATTTTCCGTCACTCTGGCAATTATCCCCTCCGAAATAGCAACATCCAACTGCGCATCGATCCCATTCTTCGGATCGATCAGATGCCCTCCCTTGATTAACAGATCGTATTGTTGCCCATAAACAACAAACGGCATTGTCATCAACAATAAACCTAAAAGACTGAAATGTAACCACCATCTACCCGATTGCCTCTTACAAGACTGAATTTTCATGTCAAGTTTTCTTCATTTGGTTAGGAGGAGACAGTTTGTCAAAATTACCACCCGATTCTGATAAACAGTAGTTTCCTGTATCATATTACAAAATCCATACTCTAAATATGAAATGTCATTCAATATATTACTATGAAAGAGTAATAATTCGGAATCATATTCTCAAATTTTGATTCTAAAAAATAAGGAAAAGAAATTTTAACTATATTTATATCGAGTTTATGAAATTTTAGCTATAATTCTCCGTAATCATTCTTATCCTACTCATCACAGCTTTCTTTTTGAACCTGATAAAACAATTAATCTAATTTGTATGATCAAACGAATTCTTGTTGCCCTCGACCCTGATGAAGATACTCCAATAGCAACCCAATATGCGATCGCACTTGCTAAAAAATTCGATGCTTCCCTTACAGGTCTGGCAGTTGTGGATACAAGCAATATTTACCCGACCAGCATTGTCGGGGAAATAGACTCAACTCACCATGCGCGTAATCTTTGGGAAGAGCTCAGTGAAGAAAGCCGCAATGTTGCGAAAAAACTGCTCGCCCGGTTCAAGTCATCGGTAGACGAAACCGGAGTGCGTTACACCGCGATTAAAAAAGAGGGCGCTTCTTATGATCGCATTATTGAAGGAATGAAGTATCACGATCTGTTAGTTGCCGGCCGCGATTCACATTTCTTTTACAATGAACCCAAAAGAGAAACAAAAACGCTCGCAATGGTGGTGAAACATGGGGTATCACCAACTCTTGTAATTACGAATGAATATCGCGAAATCAAAAAAGTGCTTGTTGCTTTTGACGGTAGTGCTGCAGCGGCCCGATCATTGAAAGGGTTTGTACAGCTAATGCCTTATGGAAAAGATATTGAGATTGAATTGATTCACATCAGCAGTGGTGATGAGGATGAGCAGACTGAGTCTGCAGAATCCGTACTCGAACTGGCCGAGTATTATTTGATGGAACATAACTTCAAAAATATTACCAAAAAGGTGCTTGAAAATGGAAAACCGAGTGACCGTATACTTGAAAGACAAAAAGAGACGGATGCTGACCTGATCGTCCTTGGAGCCCATTCCGTTTCAGCTATCCGGCGGATGACATTCGGATCCACCACGCATGATCTGATTACCAAAACGGATACACCGCTATTTCTTAGTCCCTGATCTGCCTGAACGATATATTATATCGGTTCCGCATTTGCTTCAATATATTTGTCCAGCTCATTGGCAGCAGCCGGCCCTATATAGTGAATTCGCTCTGCCCACGCCAGGCCATATTTCTCTCCTACTTTTTTATCGGAAGGCATTCCCCATCTTAATCGCTCCGAATCGATATCAAGTAGAAAGTGCTTGATATAATTGAAATTAGCCGTTTGATCGTTTTCCCCGAGAATTGACAGTTTTTTTCCCTGTTCGGCCAATCTTCTGCGTAAACGCGAACCGTTTTCCCCACCCGGTCCCTGAGTTACATTGGCCATATTCGCCTCCACTTTTTTATCGATTACTTCGCTTATATCGACAATACGGTTTACATGCTGATTACTTTTATTTTGATATCGGGCAAAATAGTACATCTCTCTGACGCTTTTGGGCTCTAATCCGGCATCAAAATGCTCTGGATAATTACGCCGGTTTCCCGCCATCCAGCGTGCAGCTTCTACAGCCCTGGCTGTGATATAGTGATCGGGATTCTCCTCATACATGGCCCAGGGATCATAAGAAACCACCGTATCCACTTTCAACATTCGAAACAGAAATATCAACCGACCTTTAAGGTCCTGAAAGTGCATCTCATCCATCTGATGATTTCGGTTGTATAGATCATACGTTTTCTCAAGACCAAGAGCCCTGGCCACTGCCACGTTATCTTTTTCATTGTTGACAATCACTTCACCCACGGTATCCCCCTGTCCTGCCTTTTCATCATTCGATGTTCGGATCAGATATCCCTTATAGCCTTCATGAATTAATTTAGCTACCGTGCCGCCGGCAAACAAAGGAATGTCATCTGAATGGGGCTGAATAGCAGCCAATATTTTACCTTCATGGGGCCGCCCTTCCCTGGCCTTTTCAATGACAAGATCATCTTGAAACAGATTCTTTTCTTCACCACCCTGGTCTTCATTTTTGTTACCTGTTGCAGAGATATAGGCTGATGACCCCAACAATGCTCCTGCGGTTAACCCTTTATGTAAGAAATCTTTCCGTTTCATCATGGCCGAATGGTTATTTATGTTAAAAAATTAATCCGTCAAAAATCCTTGCATTTATATTTCATCATGCATCTCAAATTCAATATTAAGTAATTTGACAACCAGAGGTGCAAGATCTTCCATGCCTATTTTAGAAACGTGAATCGACTTTTTAACCCTATCTTCTCTCTTCATAAAGTTTCCAGCTTCGTCCCGGACGATCAGTTCTAAACACCTGGACATTGCCAATATCGGCTACCGTTACATATACCGTTCGTCCATCCGGCCCTCCAAATGCAAGATTGCTCACATTATCACCATCGGCCATCTCAATCTCACGGATCACATCACCTTCAGGTGAAACAACGGCAACTGTCCCTTTACCATATCGGGTTATATAAAGATTCCCGTCAATGTCGCATCGCATGCCATCCATACCATAATCCGGAAATTGTATAAGGAGTCGCTTGTTGCTCACTTCGCCATCCGGGGAGAAATCGTATTCCCATACATTACGCTGCACGGATTCATTTACATAGAGTTTCGTTTCATCAGTACTTACCTCTATACCATTAGTCGTACCCATTTCGTCTTCAAGCAGTGTTGCAGATCCGTCCAGATCCACACGCCATAACTTCCCGGTAGATTCACTCCAATTGGGATCACTTGCATAAATAATATCATTCGCTCCAATCGCCAGATCATTAGGCTGGTTCATTCGAGGCTCATGAGCAAACACAGAGATTTCACGTGTCTCCATATCCACTTCAAGTACATTGTGATTGACGTAATCTGCAAGCAGCATATCTCCATTGCTGTTAAATCGAATACCATTCGCAATACTACCATCGGACAGCTCTACAAAAACACTCGTTTCACCTTCAGGTGTTACTTTTCCGATAGTATGTTGACGTTCGAAATTTACCGCATAGAGATTACCATTGATATCGACCGCCGGTCCCTCAACCCCAGAGGTAAAAGTACCAGGGTCCGTGAAATGTCGGGTTACATACAGCTCTTCATCTTCTTCTGCTGTGCCTGAACGGCCACAGCCAGTCAATGATGAAATCATTGTCAGTAGTGGCGTTGCAATAAATAAACTCCCACCCATCAGTTTGATAAACTTCTTTCTGTCAACGTGCTTTGTCTTCTCCATAGATTAATATCCGTTTTATTATGTAAAAGTATTTATTATAACAATATGGAAACTAAAATCCATATTACCTGAAAGGAATTTGTTGCGTTGTTTTAAAGTCTGTTTTTGTCCTGAAGTTTTTCGAATAAGAAGAAAGCGTTTATCCCGTTCACTGCTTCAGGAAATTTCAGAGAGCTTCGTACGTATGCTTGATGGTTTCACCAAAAGAGATCGAAAGTAAAGAAAAACTTTCATCCGGCCATTGCAATCCACCTGTATTCCCCTTATTTTTTGAGACTTATCAATTTTACAAGGTAACCAAAAGAGATTTAACGTGAATACGATCAGCAACAAAACATATTCAGCAAAACCGGCAGATATCGACAAAAAATGGATTCTGGTTGATGCAGAAGATCAGCCACTCGGGCGGGTAAGCAGCCGGATAGCAACGATTCTTCGTGGGAAAAACAAAGCGGAATTCACCCCGCATATCGATACCGGTGACAATGTCGTAGTCATTAACGCTGAAAAAGTTGCCCTGACCGGCAAGAAAATGACAGACAAGACTTATTTTCGGCACACCGGGTACACCGGCAGTGAGAGTTTTACAACCGCTACCGAAATGCTGGAAAAAGACCCAACCTCCCTTGTTACCAAAGCGGTAAAGGGAATGCTTCCGAAAAACAAGCTTGGACGCAAGTTATTGACCAACCTGCGGGTTTATGCGGGGCCTGTTCATCCGCACACAGCACAACAACCTGAAAAAATAGAATTGTAGCAGTCCATGTCACAAGCAAATTATATCGGCAGAAGAAAGACCTCGACAGCCCGGCTTTATATTGAACCGGGGAAAGGTGAATTTCTTGTTAACAAAAAGAAACTGGAAGAACATTTTTCATCACAGGCACGAATTAACATTGCCCGGCTTCCGCTGGAAATTGCAGAACTTGATGGCCAGTACGACATCAAGGTAACGGTAAAAGGCGGCGGCACTACCGGGCAGGCCGGGGCGATTCAACTGGCACTGGCCAGGGCTCTCGACGATCTGAATGAAGATTTGCACTCCATCTTAAAGAAAAACGGGTTATTGACCCGTGACGATCGTATGGTTGAGCGCAAAAAATATGGCCAGCCCAAAGCCCGAAAGAAATTCCAGTTCTCCAAGCGTTAATATCTGCCGGAGATTTTTTTACAAACCAAAATCACACATACACAGCGACTCCACGCAGGGTGTCCCTGATTCCGTCAAACGGGCTGGTAATAACCATTCTTGCCGACGGGCCGGGATTTGCGCAGGAGGCTGACCTGTGTAGAGGACAAACTCAAAACACATACATATACTATGCCTAAAGCAGCAACTGTAGAAGAACTATTGAAATCAGGAGCCCACTTCGGCCACCTGACCCGCCGTTGGAACCCGAAAATGAAGGAATTCATTTTCATGCAGCGCAACGGTATCCACATCATCGACCTCAAGAAGTCGCAAAAATATCTTGAAGAAGCCCTGGAAGAAGTTACCAACCTGGCCAGAGCAGGCAAAACCATTCTCTTTGTCGGTACCAAGAAACAGTCGCAGGAGATTATTAAAACCGAAGCGATACGATGCGGCATGCCCTATGTCACTCATCGCTGGCTGGGCGGGATGCTGACCAATTTCAGCACCGTGCGCAAAAGCATCTCCAGGATGGAAGATATTGACCGGATGAGCAAAGACGGCACGTTTGATGAGCTCACCAAGAAAGAGGGGCTCATGCTTGAACGCGAGCGTGAAAAACTTGAAAATACCCTTGGTGGTATTGCAAACATGTCTCGCCTGCCGGGCGCCATTTTTGTGGTCGACACCATCAAAGAACATATCGCCGTTAACGAAGCGGTGAAGTTGAATATCCCGATTATCGCGCTCGTCGATACCAACAGCGACCCCGATATTCCCGACTACATCATTCCCTGCAACGACGACTCAGCCCGGACAATTCAACTCATAACCACCCAGGTTGCCGATGCTATCATTGAAGGCAATGCCGAGCGTGAAGCCCTGAAAGAAGAAGAGTTGATGGATCAGGCTGCTGAAGAAGCCAAAACCGGGGAGGAAGTGCAATTGACCGATGAAGAGGCCGAAAAGCAGGTGAAAACCGCAACCAGACGCCGAAAGCGCCGGCGCAAGGATCCGGAAAGTGAGCTGGAACCGGAAGAGAAAAAGGACGCAGCGGAAGCGGAGAAAAAAACCGAAGAGAAACAAGCTAAGCCGGAAGGCGAAGCCGAGGCCGCAGAAAAGACCAAAGCTAAAGAAGAAGCGGCGGCGCAGGGCGGAACGGACTCTGAAGCATCAACCGAAGGGGAAGCAGAAGCCAAAGAGGCTAACGACGACTCGAAAGAGGCTGATAAAGGCACCGAGCCAAAAGCTGAAGCCAAAAAGGAGACAGAACCGGCAGATGCGGCTGCCAAAAAAGACGGTAATACAGCCGAAGCGGAGGCAGAGGATAAAAAGAAAAAAGAATAAAAAGGCTGACCATTCAGCAAACTTGAATTCCATAATTTATTTACCCAATGAGTATTAGTGCAAAAGACGTAAAAAAACTGCGCGATATTACAGGCGCAGGTATGATGGATTGTAAAAAAGCGCTCGGAGAGGCCGACGGAGACATGGATCGCGCCGTGGAGATTCTCCGCAAAAAAGGCCAGAAAGTCTCGGAAAAACGGGCTGACCGGGAAGCTAACCAGGGCCTTGTTGTGACCCGCATCAGTGATGATGGCAAAAAAGCAGCTGCCCTGGAAATCAATTGTGAAACTGACTTTGTAGCCCGGAATGATGATTTCCAGGAGAAGACAAATCAGTTTCTTAATGTTCTATTTGAGAAAGAAATCTCATCAGTGGAAGACCTTCTCAAGGAGAAACTCGATGATTTAACGATCGATGAGCATCTGAAAGCGATGGTTGGAAAGATCGGTGAAAAGATAGAAATCAACCGGGTGGTCTTTGCCAAAACTGATGGGCTCTTCGTGGATTATATTCACCCTGGAAATCAGCTCGGTGTACTTGCTGAGTTTGAAGGCGAGGTATCCGATGAGACGGTAGCCAGGGATATAGCCATGCAGATTGCAGCGATGAATCCCATTGCAGTTACCCGCGATGATGTTGACTCGTCCATAATCGACAAAGAGCTTGATATTGCCAAAGAGCAACTGATCAATGAAGGCAAGCCTGCTGAAATAGCTGAAAAAGCGGCAAAAGGTAAACTCAGACGATTCTATGAGGAACGCGTTCTGCTGGAACAGAAATTTGTGAAAGACAATGGAATCACGGTCAAGCAATACCTGGAGCAGAACAGCACCCCGCTGATAAAGACGTTTTATCGCATCCAGCTCGGTGAAAATTCCTGAAAAATAGTTGCATAAAGGCTGCCAAATCGGTAGCCTTTTTTTTATCCCTTAAATAGTAAACAAGAACTGTGGCGAATCTCTATAAACGTATATTACTGAAACTAAGTGGTGAAGCCCTGTTGGGTGAGCAGGGACACGGTATCGATGGCAATATTCTCACCCAATATGCTGAAGAAATCAAAGCCGTGCATGCCGAAGGCGTGGAGGTTTCCGTTGTGATTGGCGGCGGCAATATATTCAGAGGCGTGAAAGGTGCGACCGAAGGCATGGACCGTGTACAGGGTGATTATATGGGTATGCTTGCAACACTGATCAACAGCATGGCCCTGCAGGATGCCCTGGAACGAAAAGGCGTTCACACAAGACTGATGTCGGCCATCCGGATGGAAGAGATTGCCGAACCCTACATCAGACGCCGGGCCATCCGCCACCTGGAAAAAGGCCGGGTTGTTCTGTTTGGCGCCGGAACCGGCAACCCCTACTTCACCACCGACACCGCCGCAGCGCTGAGGGCTATTGAGATTGAATCGGAAGTGATCCTGAAAGGCACCAGGGTCGCCGGCATCTACGACTCAGACCCGGAAAAAAATCCCGAAGCCAAAAAATTTGATATCATCACCGGTGATGAAATACTGAAAAGACGGCTCAATGTCATGGACTTAACGGCTTTCACTCTTTGCCGGGAGAATGCAACTCCTATCATTGTTTTTGACATGAATATCAGCGGAAATCTCAAACGTGTGGTCTGTTCAAATGAAGCGGTTGGATCGACTGTTGTTTGGGATGAATCATAGTTTTCTTAAATTGTTTTGGTTTGGCAATTAATCGACAAGTAAACTCCTGAAATCCTTAACTTTGGTGAGATATGCTACCTGATGAATTAAGTACGATCATTTCTGATGCTGAACGCTCCATGAAAGAAGCCGTTCAATTCTGTAAAAAAGAGTTCTCACTAATTCGTGCCGGTAAAGCGACTCCTGCAATTCTTGAAAACATACGCGTAGATTATTACGGATCGCAAACACCTCTGAACCAGCTGGCAAATATCAGTGCTCCAGAACCCAGGCTGTTGACGGTGGAACCTTATGACAAATCGGTTATGCAGGATATTGAAAAAGCGATCATGTCGGGCGGACTCGGGTTGAATCCCAATAACGACGGAAACCTGATCCGGATACCGCTGCCGATGCTATCGGAGGAGCGCCGGAAAGAACTGGTGAAAAAGGCGAAAGAGGTCGCCGAAAATGCGCGGATTAGTATCCGGAACGTCCGAAGGGATGCGAACGACAATATCAAGAAAACAGTGAAAAGCGATTCGCTGCCGGAGGATTCCCAGTATGAAGGTGAAGGGAAGATTCAGGAACTCACCGACAAATATATCGATATGATCGAAAAACTGCTCGAACAGAAAGAGAAAGATATTCTAACGGTTTAGGCGAAATTTCAAACCGGGTTCAGCACCGGAGTCGGTGATTGCCTGGCTGATATTTCGGTATTGCAGACAGTTAATCTGTAGCTTACATTGCAGTTTTCCATACTCAACAGACCAGACTTATTCTATTCTAAATGTATATATCTGAACTTGATCTTCACGGCTTTAAAAGTTTTGCACATAAGACAAAGGTCAAGTTCGACAGTGGAATAACGGCAATTGTCGGCCCGAATGGGTGTGGCAAATCCAATATTGTCGATGCCCTTCGATGGGTACTCGGTGAACAACGCCCTACCCTGCTTCGCTCGGCTTCCATGAACAATGTGATCTTTAACGGTACGGCTCAAAAAAAAGCCCTGGGGTTGGCAGAGGTATCCCTGACGCTTCAAAACAACAAAGGAGTTTTACCGACTGAGTACAGCGAGGTTACCATCACCCGAAGACTCTACAGGTCCGGTGACAGTGAATACCTGATCAATAACACAAACTGCAGGCTGAAAGACATCATGGAGCTGTTTATGGATACCGGCATGGGTTCGGATGCCTATTCCGTGATCGAATTGAAGATGGTCGAAGAGATTCTGAATGACCGCAATAATGACCGGCGGCGGTTGTTTGAGGAAGCTGCCGGAGTTACCCGTTATAAAGAGAAACGAAAACAGACGCTTCGCAAGCTGGACGAGACCCTGAAAGATCTTCAGCGCATTGAGGATATACTCATCGAGGTGCGGAAGAAGACCCGTTCCCTGGAACAGCAGGCCGAAAAGGCGGAAAAGGCGAAAAACTTTCGTATGGAACTGGAAACGATCGATAAAGCCTACAACAAAAGCGAGTATCTGAAAATCCGGGAGGAGCTTGACCCTCTTCAAAAGCGCATAGACAACGCTGAAAAAGAAAAGCGGGAAATCGTATCCAGCCTGGGGAAGCTCGAGGAACAGGAAGAAAAATCCAGGCAGGAGCTTCTCGAAAAAGAGCGGAAAGAATCAGAAACGCGAAAGCATGCCAATCAGTTGGAATCGTCGATTCGTGAGCTGGAGACAAATCTGCGTATTACCCGTGAAAAGATCAGCAATGAAAAAGGGGTGATCAAGCAATATGAAGACGACATCAAACAGAGCAGTACCGATCTCGACGAGCTGCGGAAAGTTAAAAAGGGTGCTGTAGAAAAACTGGAAAGTTTCAGCAAGAGCCTGGACAATTCCGAAAAGAGCCTGACAGAGTCGCGCTCTCGTTTCACTGATGTGCAACAGCAGTTTACCAAAGTCAGGCATCAGATCTATGAACTCGAAATAGAATCCAGTGACACCAACAGGAAACTCAATGACTTGCAAACGGAACAGGTTCGCCTGGAATCGAAGCTTGAAAACACCGAAGATGACCTGAGCCGGATACTAACCGATATCAGCGATCTGAAGAAGCAGATTGAATCCATGGACGGGGAAAAGTCGGCGGCCGAAAAAAAACTGGCCAAGCTTGAGCAGGAAAAAGAAGAGAAAGAACGGGCCCTGGATAAATCAATCGAACAGAAAGAACAATTTGAGACAGACAGGGAAAAGCTGCGGGAAGAGATTCGAACACTGAAAAGCCGGCGGGATGCCCTGAGCTCTGAAATTAAACTCATTGAAGAGCTGGCCGATTCCAAAGATTTTTTCCCGACGAGCGTCGCTTACCTGACAGAACACCATGCTGATGCATTTACGAAACTGGAGATTGTGGGAAGTGTTTTCCATACCGATGAAGATCACGCTCCGGCGCTTGAGTCGGCCCTGGGTGAAGCGATGAATTTTGTGATAGTACAGTCGATGGAAGAAGCCCTTTGGGCATCCAAACTGCTGAAGCAACACGAACAGGGACGGGCCACCTTCATCCCGGCAGATGAGCTAAAGAAAAGCTATCCTGCCGAAAAACACTCCATACTCAGTGTTGTGGAAGTGGAAAAAGAGTACCGGCCTCTCGCCGAACTGCTGCTGGGATCCATACTTCTGGCTGAAGATGTGAACCAGGCGAAAAGACTGCTGGAGTTGGGTGGATCGGCAGCCGTCACCAAGGAAGGGGATCTGATCAGCTCCCACCGATTTCTGAAAAGCGGGAGCGAAAGCAGCCAGGCCGGGGTTCGCCTGGGCCTGAAGGACAAACTGGAGAAACTGGAAACCAAACGCCAGATTGCTGTCAACTCACTTGATTTGAAAGAAAAGGCCCTGCAGAAACTTGAAACTCAGCTCACCGGACTGGACCTCAACAGTATGAGAAAAGAGTTCCATGATTTTGAAA
>SKRC01000225.1 GCA_007118695.1 Balneolaceae bacterium
CCTGAACAATGGGAATCTTTACATCAGTATCGCTACGGAACGAAATCAGAGAGGCGAAATCAGGGGGCAGATCCCTGCCATGAGATGAATCTGGTTAACCCTCATATCACTCCGTGGGGAAAAGATGTATCCTGGCCGCCGTCGGGAGGGAAAAGATGAGCGCTCGGAGCGCACAACTTTTTTAGCTTCGCCTTGCTGAGGAAGAAATTTCGCTTCGCGTACAAAAAATGAGCTTGGTGAAAAAGCGGGTTAACCGCCGCCCCGGTAAAATTTAACGATGATTGACACAACGGCACTTAGCACGATACTGATGAGAATCATGGTTGTGAGCGGAAAGTAGAACCTGAAATTTTCCCGTTCAATCCTGATATCACCCGGAAGATTTCCAATCCAGCCCAGTTTGTCGCCGAAAAAAATAAAGATGACCCCGGCAGCCAAAATAAGTCCGCCGATTACCACAAGCAGTTTTCCTATTTCCATATTCATGGGATCCGAAAGTCAATAAATTGAGCAGCTTTCATCCGGTAAAAGTTACACCCGATTCACTTTGCACTCGTGCCTGCCGGCAGCTTGTCTATCACATCCAGGGCCGGCTGGGGGTCTCCCATCACATAAAAATGAATGCCCGGCACTCCGTATTCCAGCAGTTCGGTGCACTGCCGTATGCACCATTCAATACCGATCTCTTTGGTTTTTTCCGGATTGGAAATGATCTCTGTTGAGAGTGCATCAGGAAAACTTAGGTGAAAATATTTGGGAAGTGTAGTCAGATGACGCTCCGTTGTAATCACTTTAATGCCGGGCACAATCGGCACCGTTATTCCGGCTGCACGGCATTTCTCCACAAATGAAAAGAATGCCTGGTTATCATAAAACATCTGCGAAACAATATAATCGCCGCCTGCTTCCACTTTATCCTTTAAACGCTGGATATCCCACTCAATATTTGGCGCTTCAAAATGTTTTTCCGGGTATCCGGCAACCCCAATGCAAAAGTCGGTTGGGTCGGCATTGGCAATATCTTCAAGATATATCCCCTGGTTCATATTCTTTATTTGCCTGACCAGGTCGGAGGCGTATTTATTAACGGTTCCGTTTTTCCGAAAATTAACGGACGTACCCGAATCATCTCCCCGGATGGCAAGCACATTGTCGATCCCGAGATAATTCAGCTCAATCAGCGCATCTTCACTCTCCTCTTTGGAAAACCCCTCACAGATCAGGTGGGGCACCGGGTCTACTCCGAATCGATGAAGTATGGCCGCACAAAGGCCTATTGTGCCGGGTCTTTTACGTTTGATGTGACGCTTGACAGTTCCATCAGGAAGCTCCTCAATCGACGCTTCCGCCGCATGATAGGTTACATCAATGAATGGTGGATTGACCGGCATCAGCTTTTCGATAGAATCGAAGACGTTCTTTACAGAACCTCCCCTTTTTGGCGGGATAATTTCGAACGAAATTAATGGTTCTGTTGCTTGTTTATAATGTTCTATTACTTTCATACTGCAAATTAAGCAAGTTAAACTGTACCTTATGGGTCTGTATTAAAACAGATTCTTATAAATTATGATCTTAATCTGCAAATAAAAACATGAAACTGAAACATCCTGTTTTCCAACAACTAAACAAGCGAATATTAACCCTCGATGGTGCTATGGGGACCATGATTCAGGCTTATAAGTTGTCTGAAGAGGATTTTCGGGGGGATCAGTTCAAAGATTTTAAGTATGATCTGCAGGGAAATAACGACCTTTTATGCCTGACTCAGCCCAATATCATCCAGGAAATTCATGAACAATTTCTTGAAGCCGGCGCAGATATCGTCGAGACAAACACATTCAATGCAAATCCCATTTCCCAGGAAGACTACCACCTGGGGGATTTGACCTACGATATCAATGTGGCGGCTGCTAAGGCAGCCGTAAAGGCGGCAAAAAAATACTCTGAGATAACCCCGGACAAACCACGTTTTGTGGCCGGAGCCATTGGCCCTACCAACAAGACGCTGTCGCTCTCTCCGGATGTGGAAGATCCCGGGTACAGGGCAATCCGGTTTGATGAACTTGCAGAGGCATATACTGTCCAGCTGAAAGGGCTGGTTGACGGCGGGGTGGAGATACTGCTGGTCGAAACAATTTTCGATACCCTGAACGCCAAGGCGGCCATATACGCCATTCATCAATATGCCCGGAAAACCGGCAAAAACCTGCCGGTTATGATGTCCGGTACGATCGTGGATCAGAGCGGGCGAACACTATCGGGTCAGACGACGGAAGCCTTTTGGGTATCGATCAGCCATGCAAGCCCGATGTTGAGTGTGGGTCTGAATTGTTCTCTCGGATCCGATCAGATGAGGCCCTACATCAGCGAACTCTCCAGGGTCGCCTCCTGCTATACAAGTCTTTACCCGAACGCCGGGCTGCCGGATGAAATGGGCGAATACAATGAGTCGCCGGAATTCATGGCAAAGCAACTCTCGGATTATGCAAGTGAGGGTATGGTGAATATCGTAGGCGGATGCTGCGGGACAACCCCTGAGCATATTCAGGCAATTGCCGAGGAGGCTAGACGTCACGAGCCGAGAGAAATCCCTGATACCAGTCCCTATATGAAATTAAGTGGCCTTGAGCCGCTGGTCATCCGCCCGGAAACGAATTTTGTAAATATCGGGGAGAGGACAAATGTGACCGGATCGAGCGTTTTCCGGGATCTTATCAAAGCGGAAAATTATGAAGAAGCCCTGTCCGTAGCCCGTCAACAGGTCGAAAACGGCGCCCAGATGGTGGATGTGAACATGGATGAAGGCATGCTGGAGTCGGAAGAGGTGATGGTGTCATTTCTCAACCTGATGGCAGCCGAGCCGGATATTTCCCGCGTTCCTGTGGTCGTCGACTCCTCCAAGTGGTCCGTTATTGAAGCCGGCCTTAAAAATATCCAGGGTAAGGGGGTGGTCAATTCCATCAGCCTCAAGGAAGGAGAAGAGGTATTTATAGAGCAGGCAAAAAAAATTCTCGATTACGGTGCGGCTGTCATTGTCATGGCTTTCGATGAAAAAGGGCAGGCTGACTCGCTGGACAGGCGCATTGAAATATGTGAACGAGCCTATCGGATCCTGACCGATGAAGTTGGATTTAATCCAAGGGATATTATTTTTGATCCCAATATTTTGACAGTCGCCACCGGTATTCCTGAACATAATAA
>SKRC01000066.1 GCA_007118695.1 Balneolaceae bacterium
CTCAATCCCTTTTTTTAGTTCAATAGCACTGGCCCTGGCGGCAACATTTCGCAAGCCTTCTGCATAAATGGAATATGCAAGGATGGTGGAGGTTGAGGTTCCATCTCCAACAACTTCTCCGGTGCGTTCAGCAGCCTCTTTCAATACCTGGACCCCGAGGTTTTCATTCGGATCTTTCAGTGACATCTCTTTGGCAATGGTCACCCCGTCATTACAGACAATCGGTTTTCCCCATTTCTTCTCAATCAGAACGGATTTTGATTTGGGCCCAAGTGTTACGCGAATCGCATCATGCAACAGTGTTGCGCCCTTCAGGATTTTTTCACGAGCTGAATCCCGGAACAGCATTTTTTTGTAGCTCATTCAATTTCTCAATTAAAAGTACGGTTTCTTGTTAAATTATCCCCCGTCGTTTGGCCGGATGATTTTAAAATGAATTCAACCCAGATCAATCATATGATCAATGACAATTGTTCTTTGAAATCATTCATAGACTTGCGCATGTTCAGCAGGCGGATCGCCTCTTCATCGCTCACGCTTTCAAAATGTTCATACGCTTGCGAGACGGCATAAAAATTTTCAGGTGTTGACAATATCACGACGTCATCTACCCTTGTCATAAGCCTCTCTTTCACATTTTTCCCCCCAACAGGTACAGCGACCACAATTTTGGATGGCTGCAGTTTTCTGCAGGTTTCAATGCATGCCAGGAGAGTTGCCCCGGTTGCGATGCCATCGTCGACAAGTATAACTGTCCGGTTTTTCAGGCTTGGCAAAGGTTTCCCTTTCCGGTACAGGTGTACTCTGCGTTCAACCACCGATGCTTCTCTGTCCCGGACCGATATGATATCTTCTTTGGACAATCTGCGTTTGATCCATGGGTTTAAATACAGGCTTCCATCTTCGGCTACAGCGCCAAATGCGGCTTCCGGCTGTTCAGGATAACCCAGTTTACGGGCAATGATCACAGATAATTCACCATTCAAATGGGAGGCCACGTAGTAGCCGGTTTCCACTCCGCCGCGAGGAATGGCCAACACAATTGGATTCTCCGATTTATATTTTTCAAGCGCTTTGCCAAGCAGATATCCTGCCTCTTTCCTGTTCCTGAATTTTTCCATGACCATGTACCTCCTCTATCAATTCAATGAGTCTTTTATATGTTTGTTTTGAATTTTCTCCGGATGTGGTAATCATCTGTTCATTACCATTTTTGGCACAAACTTCGATTTTCTTTCCTTTTTGAGTGATTCTGACAGCTTTATATCCTTTGTATCCCCGGGTTTTAAGCTTGTGAACCTTCTCGTCTATATTTTCACTTATGTCTATGCTTTCATCAAGTTTATTCATCTTCTCCAATTTTTATATGTTGGTATTTTGCATGGCGTTGTTATGAATTTTGATATAAATCGGAACTACACAATTGCCTGATAACTATTGGCAACATCTACAGCTTTTTGCAAAGTCAAAACCAGATCATCAACGCTTACCGGTTTTCATCAGTTACATGTTTAATCCCCGGTTCATCTGCAGATGAACCGGGGGGTTTGATATCTCACTTGATACTTGTAGAATTTCCTGGATTAATGGACACCGGCTTTACTTCGAGACAGGCTGCTATCCCACAAGCGCTGTATATCCTTGGGCATAGACGTTTTGATATCCATCAACTCTCCTATGGAAACATGTTTACCCAAAACTTCCAATACAGCATGAAAAGCTTGTTCAGGTTCAACATTATTGCCAGGTCCCATTCTCTCCCTGATTCGCTGTAAAAACTCATCCAGATTCATTTTATCCGGTTTATCTGCAGGTTTGTAACCCTCGAAATAAACACCCCGGATAAATAGTGGGAGTTGCGCAGACAGGTGAAACACTTCCTCCACGGTCGTTCGGTCCCGAATTGTATGAAGTACAGCTTTCAGTGCATTATAAGCCCAATCGGTTCGGTCCGGAGTACCCGCTTTCCGGGCTATCTCATCCAGCCAGGAATAGGCATTCTTTATATGTTTTTCAAAATTTACAGGTTCACTCATAACTTTCACCTTATTGATTGATAGAATAAAATGATCGATTCCACATAACGGATACCACCGTCAGTTCTCTGTTGAATGGTTTCGATAATTACCGCTAGGTGAATATTAACGACCAATTATCAATCACTTCGTACGAACATCATGCAAACCAATGTAAGTTATTATCTCTCAGGTTTGTAGGGGATAACATTACACGCTTATGAAGTGACGGGAAAACGGACGCCCATGGCAGTGTTACAGTGTAGCACTGTAAGGAGTTCCCCTATAGATCCAATGGCAAAATCATTACAAGCAAATCATAACATGTCCTGCATAGACCGAACTGGATTTCATGAAATTTTTTACTGTAAATGATAAAGCGAATTCTATGGAATATTCAGGTGGAACCAGACACATATACAGGTTTCTTTTCGTTCTTGCGATAGCAGCCGTTGTTCTGTCGTGTTCACGAGCTTACGACCCGGCCATTGAAAGAGGAGCTGAATATCAGTACAGGTATGGGTATCCGGAAGTGAGAATGACTGCCCTGGGATATTTGGACGAAGAGGGTGAAGGGGTAATCAGTATATCAGCTGACATTAGTGACGGTTCACTGATATTCCGGGAAAGGGATGGAAAATATGTAGCTGATATTGAAATCGAGATCAGAATTACCGGTATTGAAGGCACACGTTACTACGATTCGTATACCACATCTGAGACAATAACAAGCGACGATGACAGATTGATCAGAAGTCCTGAAATGGTGCAATTTCGAAAAGAGATGATCGTTCCTCCGGGACAATATGAGATTTCATTTTCAGTGACCGACTCATCCACGGGAAGGCAAACCACCAGGACAACCAAAACGTTTGTCCCCGATCCGGATGATGAAATCATCAGCCTGACTGCCGTACAGCTTTTGGGCATCAAACCGGACCGGGAATGGGAGGGATATGTACCGATTACAACTTATCACGTCTCTTCGGCAAAAGACAGCTTGCGCTTTATTACCCAGGTAACAAATATCCATTCAGAAGTTCCGCTTACTATCCGGTCACGGTTGATCCGGTTTGATGCCGATACATCTGCGGCAAGGCCTATGACTTTCCCCAACTATTCTCCTTCAAGTTTACCTTTCAAAGGAATTGACTATAGAAGTTATGAGGTAATAGATCAGTCCAGGAGGGAACTGGATCAGCCCGGAACAGTCATGATCGAATTCCGTCAGTTACGGCCGCAAATGGGAAACTACCGGTTTGAAGTACGGATTACCGGTCATGACGGGGAATTGTACAGGGCCCGGGATTTCAGTGTCAAAGGGGTTAATTTTCCACACATCAGGAACCCCCGGGAACTTGCCGAACCCCTGGTTTACCTGATGGGATCACGTGAGTACCGGGAAATGATGTCGATTGATGATCCCGTTTTGCTGAAAGAAGCTGTAGACTATTTCTGGCTCTCCAATATCAGCAGTATAGACAGGGCACGGCAGGTTATATCCATGTATTACGATCGTGTGGAGCAGGCCAACAAGCAATTTACCAATTTTAAAGAGGGCTGGAAAACCGATCAGGGCATGATATACATCTTGTTTGGGCCTCCATGGTATGTAACAACCCGGCTGAATCGTATGCAATGGTCCTATACATATAACAGAGAAGACCCAAACTACAACTACTTTTTTGAACGTCCCAGAATGCCCACTGAGCATTTCCCGTTCAACAATTACCTGCTGCAACGAAGTCAGAACTATTTCACAATTCAATATCAGCAGATTCAACGCTGGAAAACAGGGCATATATTGCGAGCCTTTTAATTGCCTTGAGGGCCTTGCACAATCCGGGACCGGATAATACAGCTCCAGAACATCGTGAATATTACCCCGGCCATTGGTATAAGGAAATACATTACAAATAAATCAGGGCATTCAGCACACAAAATATCTGCGCATTTCTGCAAGTTGCTGTCACCTTAAATAATTACTGATAATTATTCTCATGATTGAACGACCCAATACCGATACCAATTCCAGAATGCTGTCTCCCGATCAATTATACAGGCGGTGTGACGAGAGTAAATTTTCATTTGAAACGACCGATGAAGTAGATTCACCTGAATACCCATTTGTTGGCCAGGAACGGGCATTGGCATCCGCCATCTTTGGCATCAAGATGAAGCGCGATGGATTCAATATCTATGCATTAGGCCCTGAAGAGACAGATAAGCAGATCCTGCTGGATGAAGTGATCATTCGGGCGGCCTCCGGCCAGAAAACTCCAAGTGACTGGTGTTATGTCTGCAACTTCAAAGAGGAGTACAAACCGGTTGCTCTTGAACTGCCGAGCGGTGACGCGGTCAGATTCAGGAATTTGATGCATCGATTTGCCGAAGATCTGCCAAATGTTCTGACCGGTGCATTTGAAAGTGAAGAATATCAAAACCGAAGACAGTCCATTGAAGAAGATTTATCAGCAGAGGAACATGAAGATTTCTCCGAACTGCAGAAAAAAGCCAAAGAACAGGGACTGAAGATCTTGAGTACTCCCGGGGGGTATACATTTGCGCCGCTCAAAGATGGCAAGATCATGACTGCCGAAGAACTTCAGAAACTCCCGGAAGAGGAAAAAAAGAACCTGGAACAAAAAATCCAGGATATACAAAAAGAGCTTCAGATGAAATTGAGGCAGATACCCGAACGTAAACGCAAATTTCGGGAGATGAGAGAAAAACTGAACAGAAGATTTGCCGGGTATTCCATTAAAGGGATACTGGATGAAATCAGAAATGAGTTTAAAAATCAGCAAAGTGTACTTCAATATTTAAAACAGGCTGAGGAGGATATTCTCAATCATGTCGAAATGATTATAAACCCAGGAGGTGGAAATCCATTTCTGCAGGCAATTTCGGGAGGCAAGGAATTGAAATCATCACCTCCTACAGATCATCCGGTACTGTGGCGCTACACCGTCAATGTTATGGTAGACCATTCCGAATCGGATGGTGCACCACTTATTTATGAAGATAATCCGACCTATAAAAACCTGATCGGTAGAATCGAGCATGTTTCAGAAATGGGAACTCTTTCCACCGATTTCACATACATCAAACCCGGGGCCCTGCACCGTGCCAATGGCGGTTACCTGATATTAGATGCCATGCGTGTGCTCACTCAGCCGTATGCCTGGGATGGCCTTAAAAGAGCCTTGCAGAGTGATAAAATAAAAGTTGAATCTCCGGGTGACATGTACGGATTAATAAGCGCGCTAACACTGGAACCCGCTCCGATCGATCTGGATGTGAAAGTGATACTTACTGGCAACCGACTCCTTTATTATTTGCTCTGTATCTACGATCAGGACTTTAAAAATTTGTTTAAAGTTGAAGTGGACTTTGAAGACGAAATGGACTGGAGTGATGAAAACCAGGAGTTATATGCCCGCCTGATTGCTGAGCTGATTCGCAAGAATGAATTAAATCCGATGGATAAATCGGCTGTTGCACGAATTATCGAACACGCCTCACGCCTTGTGAGTGATAATCAAAAAATGACTACTCAAATGAAGGTGATCACCGACCTGTTAAGAGAATCCGATTTCTGGAGCCGGCAGGAGGGAGACAACATCATAAGAAAAGATGCGGTTCAGAAGGCTATCGAACAGCGAAAGTACCGATCGGGCAGATTAAAGGACCGGTACCAGGAAGAAATTCTCAGGAAATCCATTTTTATTGATACGGAGGGAACCAGGATCGGACAGGTGAATGGCCTGTCGGTGGCGAGGCTTGGAAATTCACAATTCGGGCATCCCACCCGGATTACAGCCCGCGTGCGGCTTGGAAAAGGGGAAGTCGTTAATATCGAACGGGAAGTGGAGATGAGCGGGCCTATCCATTCGAAGGGAGTTCTGATCCTGTCTGCATTTTTGGGGGCGCGTTATTCAATTGATAAACCACTTTCCCTGTCTGCAAGCCTGGTTTTTGAACAGTCTTATGGTGGAGTTGAGGGAGACAGTGCCTCTTCCACAGAACTCTATGCGCTGCTTTCGGCCATTGCTGAAACACCCCTCAAACAATCTATTGCCGTAACCGGATCGGTGAACCAGCATGGTGTGATTCAGCCGATTGGTGGAGTGAACGAAAAAATAGAGGGCTTTTTTGAGATCTGTTCCAACAGGGGGCTGACCGGTGATCAGGGAGTTTTAATCCCGGAAGCCAATATGAAAAACCTGATGCTGAAAGAGGAAGTGGTACAGGCTGTCGGAGAGGAGAAATTCCATATATATGCGATTAAAACCATTGATGGGGGTATGGAACTGCTGACAGATCTGCAAATGGGAACCCCCGACAACAACGGGGAATATCCTGATGGATCTGTAAATTACCTTGTAGAAAAATCATTAAGCCGGTTTGCATCGCTCCGGCAAAAGTATTCTGCCGAAAGTAATGGAAAAGCGGAGAAATAATAATGGGGACAGATATGAAGATCTCATCCATCCTGGTTGCCATTGATTCCTCTACAGGCGCCAAATCAATTGTGAAAGCTGCTGTAAACCTGGCTTATATGACAAATGCAAAATTGCAGGCGATCTATATTGAAGAATCGGATTGGTTTGAAGTCAGCCGCATGAGTTTTTCCCGCCAAATCAGCAGTTATACCGGTGAATTGATTCCCTATACTGAAAAACATATAACCGATCAGTCCCGGGCATTGGGATCTCTGCTGGAGCGTTTGATTACGGGTTTAAGTGAGAAAAGGCAAATTGAATACTCCTTCCAGATGGTCCGTGGAAGTGCAAATGAGAAACTGTTGGCAGCTGCAGCCGATTTTGATATGGTTATGATTGGACGAACCCGGCAGCCGGGCAAATTTAAAACCCATATCGGCAGTACAGTACGCTATATGACAGATCACTGTCCCAGCCCAGTGCTTATCTGGAATGACGAATCTGACTTGCCTGGGAAAGTGATCGGTATAGGTACTACCCCGCAACAGAGTATGCCGGTAATCGAATGGACCATCGCTTTGGGAAAAATACTGGAACAGGAACCCAGCCTGTTTTGGAGTGAAAAATCCCTTTTCCCGGCCGATAAAAACAACCTGGCTAATCAAATCAAGAAAATAACTCCGGAATTGGCAGATTATATACTCGAAATCAGTGAAATATATCCAGAACTAAATCAGGATACCCTTCGCTATTTCACACATCAGCTGTTAGTGATGGAACGCAATTTGTTTAACCCGGACAGGCCGGATGATTTCATCGGCTATTTGCCCAATTCCGTGTTATTGGTGTAATTTCAAGCTAAAAAGTGACTGACTTCCTTGTGCATCAAATTCTTGATTTCTTCAATCTCCAGGGCTGATCCCCGTGAATGCAATACGTCGACCACTGCCTGGAAAGCTTCTTCCGGCTTTGGATTGCTGCCGGACTCCATTTTATCACTGATTCTTTGCAAAAATTCCTCACCACTGATTTTTCCAGGTGTATTTTGATACAAATAAGATTCAATATACGCCCCATTCCGGGGCCCCATTCGCTTGTGTAAATTTTTCAAGAGCTCCTTATTGAACAGCATGTTTGGCGTTGTTTCCGGATCATACCCTTCAAAGTAGATGCCGCGTGTAAAAAGAGGCAGGCGTGCTGAAAGATAAAAGACTTCTTCCAAAAGCAGGATATCACGGATGGAATGAAGAACGGCTTTGAGAGCTTTATAACCCAAATCCGGCCTTCCCGGTCTGCCCATTTTCCCGGCAATTTCGTTGAGCCAGGTTTGTTCTTCTGCAATAATGGTATCATAATCAATTGAACTATTCATGACGGTTGTATTTTAGCTTGTATGTTTACTGGATGTGAATGCCTGATGAATGTTAAGCAAGGCAAGCTAGAATACATGTAGTGCCAAGGGCATCTACAGATGTAGGAAAATCCAAGATCCGTTTGTAGGGGATTTCACTACTTAAGATAAACGAAGATCTTCTTTTGTCCGATGAGTTAGCCCGGCCATGATAAATTCATCAGTTAGTGGGATTCACCTGTCGGGTTATCTCTTGCGGGCAGGACTCATCTGACAGGGATTCATTTTTTTTTAACATCTATTTAAAAATAATTCACTTATCTTCCACTGTAGTCAATACATTTTTAATCTGATCCCTATCGGTATATTCGAAATCCCGGCCACTTGAAGATTATTCGATCTGAACTTCCCGTTAACCTGGCAATCGCACCATCCACTTATTAAATTCTTGAAACGGACGTTGTAGGTATTTCACCCACATCAACATCAGGAATAGTCTGTAATAAAAATAAATAATCAATAGACATATTCCAGATGCTTCTGTTGTACATTGACGGTACGGAGGTTTACATAGAGGCAATTATAATCCAGTGTATTTACCGCAAAGATCGACAGGTGTGCAAAGTTCTAATTTTTAAAAATTTAGCTTGTATTTTTTCAAGCCTGATTTTGTGGTAGTGACAGTATAGGGATGGTATTAATCAACAAATCCTCAAATCAATATATCCGGTATGTCTGACACATCCAGGATCTCCTATAATATCGATTTCTTAAGAAAACGAGCCTCCTCATTGGCGAAAGGCCAGTCGTGGACTGAGGAAAAAAAACCGTATCAGTCGATCGGGCCGAGACTTTCAGAGGCAAAACAAGATCTCAGGGAAGCTTATCGGGTACTTTCTGAAGCGGCCAGGCAGGATCAGGAAATTTCATCCGCTTCAGAGTGGCTCATCGACAACTTTTACATCATTCAGGAACAGCTTGTCCAGGTCTCCAACGATTTTCCAAAAGATTTTCAGCAGAGCATTCCCCGCCTTACCGAAGGGATTCATAAAGGGCTGCCACGGGTGTATGAACTCGCCCTTAACCTGGTCCTTTATACAGATTATGTGGTCGATACCGGTACACTCACCAGGTTCGTACAAAGTTACCAGGAACAGGAAGTGTTGAGCGAGGGCGAAATCTGGGCGATACCGATCATGATCCGGCTGGTATTGCTTGAGCAACTGGCTCGGAAAGCCAACCGGGTACTGGAACGAAAAAGAGTCAGGCCGAAAGTGGCTGAACTGATCGCCGAGCTCACCGAAGAGACCTCCATGGAACCCGGCCGGGTGCTGAGAAAACTGACGAACTGGATGGACCGGCATGCCGGGAATTCAAACGAGCGGGTTGTGATGGTGGAGATGGTGAACATGCTACAGTCTTCCGGGCTGCTGATGGATGAAGAGAAGCGCTGGATTGAATTCCGGTTTAACCAGATAGACCTTACCCTGGATGAAGCACTTCGCCAGGAAGCACAGGAACAATCGAAACTGCATGTAAGCATTCAGAATAACATTGCTTCCCTGAGACATGTATCCGAAACAGACTGGAATGATTTTGTTGAGGAGTGCTCGTTTATTGAGCGGATGCTCAGGCTGGATCCCCTGGGGATCTACCCGGAAATGGATTTTCAAACGAGAGACCGCTATAGAAAAACGGTTGAGCGGCTGAGCCGGCGATCACCCCTGCGTGAAACCGAAGTGGCAGAACAGGTTTTGTTGCTTACGGAAAATAATAAGGTGACACAGGGAACGGAGCCCGATCAATCAGGCCGGTCGGCAACTTTGCAACATGTCGGACACTATCTTTTAGGCGACGGCTATGAAACGCTGATTAAACAAATCGGCTACTCCATGCCATTCATGGAGAAACTCCGGCGTCTGTTTGAACGCCACACCGGCCTCTATGTCGGAGCCGTAGCTCTACATACAGTAGTTTTACTACTCATTCTGTGGTTTGTAACCGATGCTCCCGGCCAGTCGCTGTTGATCTCTGCGGCAGTTTTGGCTGTGGCGCTTTTCCCGGCCCTGGAACTTTCCGTGACAGCGGTCAATCGACTATTTGCCATGTTATTGCCCCCGCGTGTCCTGCCAAAAATGGATTACGAGGATGGGGTGCCGGAAGGCGCCAGAACCATCGTGGTCGTACCCACCATGCTGACCTCCCCCGACGACGTTCGCAGGCAACTGGAATCCCTGGAAATACGATCCCTGGCCAACCCGGATAAAAACCTTCAGTTTGGCCTTTTAACCGATTTTACGGATTCAGATGCCAAAGAAAAGGATGGTGACAAAGCGATCCTGGAGAGCTGTATGCAGCTTATCACAGAGTTGAACGACAAGCACTCCTCACCGAATGGAGACAAGTTTTTTCTTTTTCACAGGGAGAGGCAGTGGAACGAACCGGAAGGAGTTTGGATGGGCTGGGAGCGAAAAAGAGGAAAGCTCGAAGAGTTCAACAACCTGCTGCTGAATCCGGAGGAAAAAACGTCCTATGTACATGTTGATGGCAACCTGTTGGAGTCGCTGGATGGCAGGCCGGTAAAGTTTGTAATCACCCTGGATGCAGATACCCGCCTGCCGCCGGACAGTGCCAAAGACCTGATCAGAACCGCTGCACACCCGTTGAACCGGCCATCCTATAATGCTGATTTAAGACGGGTGGACAAGGGTTACGGCATCATTCAGCCGAGAATATCGATCCCGCCGGATTCCACACAAAAAACACTGTTTGCACGGATATTCTCGGGGAATGTCGGGATCGACCCCTACTCTACGGCAGTTTCGGATATTTACCAGGACCTGAAGGGAGAAGCGATTTTCACCGGCAAGGGGATTTATGATGTGGATATGTTTCATCAGGTTTTGAACGACCGTTTCCCTGAAAACCGGATTCTGTCGCATGACTTGATTGAAAGTACTTATATGCGGGCCGGGCTGGCAACCGATATCGAATTGTTTGATGACTATCCGGGAACCTATGCCAGTTTCAGCAAACGCAATCACAGGTGGGCGCGGGGCGACTGGCAAATCGCGGCATGGCTATTCGGAACCGTAAACGAGAATGGAAGAAAGGTGAATAACCCAATCAATCTGCTCTCCAAATGGAAGATCTTCGACAACCTGAGGCGTTCATTTAATCCGTTTTTCCTTACACTCTTTTTCATTGCAGGGTGGTTTTGGCTGCCGGGTTCTCCCATTATCTGGACTGTAGCGGCATTCGGTATCCTGGCTTTCCCCATCTATGTCACCCTGTCAGCTGACCTGGCGAATCGGCCTGCAAGGGTTAAGTGGAAACTCTACCTGGACAAAATAAAATCCAATTTGCGTATCAATACCCTGCAGGCACTATCTACACTAATTATTTTGCCGCATCAGGCTTTGAATTACCTGGATGCCATAATCAGGGTTGTCTGGAGATTGGGCATATCAAAAAAATGGCTTCTTGAGTGGGCAACGGCTTCCCATACGGAAAATGTGACACCCAATTCGTTACAATCATACCTGAAACAGACCTGGGTTTCACCGGTTTTAGGCTTGTCCATACTGGTTCTGTCCATTACATATACCCCGCAACACTGGCTGATACCGGTTCCTTTTGCTCTTCTCTGGATTGGAGCACCTTTTTACGCCTGGTGGATCAGCCAGCCAATTCGACGGAAAACAGCACCTCTTGGTGAAAAGGAGCGATTAAAATTGCGGACGTATGCACGCCGTACCTGGTTTTACTTTGAACGGTTTGTTAATGACGAGCATTCATGGCTTCCACCGGATAATTACCAGGTTGACCCGCCCCTGCCGGTTACGGCCCGGACATCTCCGACGAATATAGGGCTTGCATTGATCTCGACAAAGGTGGCGTACAACATGGGGTATATCACCCTGAGTGAGCTGCTGGACAGAACAGAACGGACGCTGCATTCTCTTCAGATGCTGGAAA
>SKRC01000265.1 GCA_007118695.1 Balneolaceae bacterium
AAACTAACATGTCCAAAGCAATTTGTCATCCTCCCGGCCGCATCTCACCTTTTTGAAGAACCGGGCAAACTGGAAGAGGTGGGCAAGCTGGCCATTCAATGGTTTTCAAAGTATTTCAAACAAGCCCGGAAATCAAAGGATTATGCGGGAATAAAATGAGAAGGAACAAGCAAGACAAGAATTTTTTCAAGCAAGATCGTTCGCGTATCATCAAAGACAAACGGCATGATCCGTATCAGCCTGTTAAAAAATATCCGGAACCGACGGTTTGTACAATGTGTGGAGCATTTTATAAAAATGGCCGCTGGACATGGGAAGAGGCACCCCTGGAATCGAATGAAATGGAATGTCCTGCATGTAAAAGAATTGCCGATGGCTATCCCGCAGGAATCATTGAGTTGCGCGGAGATTATTTACTGGACCACCGGGAGGATATTTTGAATTTGGTGCGCAATGTTGGAAAAACTGAAAAGATGCAGCATCCGCTGGAGCGGATAATGAAAATCAAAAACAGTAAACTCGAAACAACTGTTACCACAACGGGAATGCATCTTGCCCGTCGAATAGGCGATGCATTGAAGGATGCCAACAAGGGAGAACTTGAATATACCTATGAAGGTGAAAACTATATAAGGGTATACTGGTCACGTTAATCAATCGATTTCGCGATTAACAATTGAAGTTGCATAATGATATTTTTTAACAGATAGATGTATTCCTTAATAACTTAGGTTAGAATACATGACGGTGCAAATCGATGAAAGAAATAAAAAATTTATACGAACTCATGCTTTATCAGCTTCGGGATCTCAATGACGGAAATCTGCGGCAGCGGGAATTTTTAAACGACCTGACAGAAAAGCCCGACTCACCCGATCTTCAGACCAGTATTGATTATTATACAAGAGAGACAACACTGCAAAATAATCGGCTTTCACAAGTTTTCACCCTATTGAATGAAGATGCTCATAATGGCGATTGTGCCGGTATGAAAGCAATGATCAAAGCATCAAAAAAAATGTTAAATGAGTGTGCAAACAGTGCCGTGTGTGATGCTGCAATCATTACGGTTGTTCAGCACATGAACCATTACGAAATTGCGGGGTATGGTACGGCCATTTCTTATGCAAAAGCACTTGAAAAACATGATATAGCACGAATTCTGCTCGACTCCCTTCGGGAATGCAAAAATGCCGATTCGGAATTATCTGATGTTGCCCTGAAGCATATCAATTTGGAAGCCAGGTGAAAACGATCGATTACGGCATCATCCTTTAATGACCCCGACAGGGCGCAGTTTTGCCACCTTCACGGCCAACTCCGCCTGGTGCACGGTTTCCACCACAAGGTCAACATCTTTATAAGCGACCGGTGCTTCCTCAGCCAGTCCGGCATAGGATCCGGCTTCAACCGAAATGCCCTGCAGCTCCAGTTGTTTTCTCAGGTTCGGGGCATCGACTTCCCGTTTGGCAGCTTTGCGGGAAAGCCTCCGGCCGGCACCATGGCAGGTTGATCCAAAAGCATGAGTCATTCCCGGTTCCGCCCCGGCAAGTACGTACGAATGGGTTCCCATGCTCCCGGGGATCAGCACCGGCTGTCCGGCTTCCCTGTATATTTCCGGCACCTCCGGATTACCGGGGCCAAATGATCGGGTTGCACCTTTACGATGTACAATCAGTTGTTCTTTTTCCCCATTAACACGATGGGTTTCTACTTTGGCGATATTATGTGCCACATCATACAGCAGCATCAGATTTTCCCCCGGCATACCCATAATGTTCTCCCATGCTCTGCGGGCTTCCCATGTGATCAGCTGCCTGTTGCACCAGGCAAAATTGGCTGCAGCCGCCATGGCTGCCAGATAGCGTTTGCCTTCCGGTGAATCGATCGGGGCGCAGGCAAGCTCCCGATCGGGTGGATGGAGCCCGTATTCCGGCATTTTGGAGACAAAGGTGCGCAGGTAATCGGTAGCAACCTGGTGGCCCAGCCCCCTTGAGCCAGTATGGATCAGGATCACAACCTGGTCGGGGAACAGTCCGAATGCATCTGCAATCGTCTGATCAAAAACAACATCAACACGGTCGAGCTCTACAAAATGATTACCGGCCCCGAGGGTCCCCAACTGGTCATCTCCGCGTTTTTTGGCCTGATCCGAAACCATACCGGGATCCGCCCCCGGCAATCTCCCTTTCGACTCCATTCTGTCCAGGTCTTCAGGCATACCGTAACCATTCTTGACTGCCCATTCTGCCCCGGTTAATAATACCCTATCCATTTCTTCCATCGACAATTTAATTTTCCCACCCCTGCCCATGCCCTTCGGAATCATCCGGGTCAATTCATGCGTAAGTTCCGGAATACGTGTTTTCATCTCGTCATATCTGACCGGCGAAATCAGCAATCGCACGCCGCAATTGATGTCATAACCGATCCCGCCAGGTGAAATCACCCCGTCCGACATCCGGAATGCAGCCACACCGCCTATCGGGAAGCCGTACCCCTCATGGCCGTCCGGCATTACAATCGCCGCTTTTTCGATTCCCGGCAGCGTTGCCACATTCATGATTTGACTTGTGGTTCTGTCCTTCAGAAGATCATCAAGCAGCTCTTCCGAAGAATAGATGTGTGCCGGGACTCTCATATCACTCCGGGCAGAAGCCGGAATTTCCCACAGGTATTTATTGATCCGGTTTAAATCTGATTTGGTAATCATGGCATTTATATGTCAAAAACGATTATGGTTTCAAAATCACCGTGTTCATTCAACTGAACATCCGCCTCATGATAAGTCACGGCTTTGATGTCATTGTCAAATCCCTCTACATTTTTTCCTTTCAAAAGTCCCTTGAGTTCATGATCACTCATTTTTTCAATATCACATTCACAGTAAACCGCCTTGTTTACATTGCTCAGTGTTAATACTTCAGAAAGAAAATCAATCAGCAGAACGGTTGAATCCATGGCTGAGATATCTATTTTGTCATATACATCGAGAACCCTGTTGTCATGACAAAATCCCGGTTTCAACAACTTGTTCATACCCTCAAGGCATGTTTTGAATAATTGCGGCAGTGTCTCTCCTGAGGCCTTCAGGCGTACATCAGCAGTATGCGGCATAAATTCAAGTGATGGTGACATGCCTAATGGATTCATTCAGGATATTTGTTTTGAAAGTATAATATAATGTTTGTTTTCCTGGTGCCGGGTAAGGGAAACCCGTACATGTATGCAGGAAATTCTTGATATCAACAGGATCCTTTTGACGTGCACATGTTTTCTGATCTGGTTTGGGCCATGAAAGAGGAACCTTTCCTCCGCTTGTTCTGATGTCAATCCGGCCGGAGAACTCTCGAAAATTGACTTGAGTTGATCCGAAGGTATGGAAGCCCAATCATGTTCTCCGGAAGAATGGAACCGGGTGAAATGTTCGGGTTTGCTTATCTTGCCGTTTCCAGAAATGCCATTATTCTTTTTAACGTGCGAAGACTGCCATACTCCTCTTCCGGTATATCGATTTTCAATTCTTCGCTGATTGCCACCATCGTGGTATAAAAATCCATGGAATCGATATCCAAAGCCCGTCCCAGATCATCATCCGGATTTAATTGATCCAGATCGGCCTCGGGTGCTGCCCGGTGCAGGTGTTTTTTCACAATGACTTCCAGGTCGTTTTTCGTCATAACTTATCGGGATTTTGCAGTTGTTCGTCCAGGATTTCTAAAAACCGGGATCCCGAATGTCCGTCAGTCGCACGATGGTCACCAGCAAGCACTACTGTCAGCACCGGCCTGATGCCGATTGCGCCATTTACAGACCAGGGGCGGCGGGTAATTGATCCGAAACCGATCAGCGCCACCTGGGGAGGGTATATGACCCCATAAACTTTTTCAGCTCCGCGTTCCCCCAGGCTGGTAATCGTAATCGTTGCACTGCTCATTTCCCTGGTGCGGAGGTGGCCTTCCCGGGCCCGTGTGACCATTTCCACAAATTCTTCCCTGATTTCGTCCAAACTTTTTGTATCGGCATTCAGGATCGCAGGAATGACCAGCCCGCCCTTGCGCAGGAATATGGTAAAGCCGACATGGATGCCTTCCGCTACCCGAAGTGCGTCATCTTTCCAGAACCCGTTCAGTTCGGGTATCTCTGTCAATGCATTTGCCACGGCTTTGAGCATCAACATGGGTGGCAACAGTCGTTCATTGATGGATCGCTTTTTATTGGTCTCTTCCAGCCAGTGCAAGGCCCGATCCAGGTCGATATTCTTTTCCAGGTAATAATGAGGAATCTCCCGGTTGGCAAGACTCATGGCCGCCGCTATAGCCTTTCGCATACTATCTGCTTCCGGGGGTGCAATTTCTTTTTCCGGGGCAGTCATTTCCCTTTCGGTGACCGGCGGAGGCGCTTTCTCCACTGCCTCCGGCTCTTTCACCGGTTTTTCTTTCTGTTTCTCTGCAGCGGCGGCTTCCACATCCTTTTTGTGGATGGTGCCTCCCGGGCCTGAGCCTGTTATCGTATTCAAATCCACTTGCAGGTCTTCAGCCATACGCCGGGCCAATGGTGAGACTTTCACCTTCGGTCTCTCCCGTTTTTCCAGGCCCGGCTCCGGTTTTTCAGATTTGCCATTTTCTTTCATTTTCATATCTGCCGATATTTCCGCGGGTGATTCGGTTTTTTTTGCCGTATCATTATCGATTACAGCCATGACAGCTCCCACCGGCACCGTTTCTCCCTCTTTAATCCTCAGCTCACTGATGATTCCGTCTTCCAGGGCTTCAATATCGATCAATCCTTTTTCTGTATGGATCTCGCCGATAATATCCCCTTTCTTCACGGTATCACCCGGTTTCACATACCATTGTACGAGTTTGGCATCAATCATCTGGGAACCCAGACTTGGCATGATAAATTCACCCATGGAGGCCTCCCATTTGTTTGATCGTTTCTGCAATTTTTTCGGGTTGGGGAAGTGAGGCTTGTTCCAGATGGCGGGCATAAGGTGCCGGCACCTCTGCGCCACACACGCGTTCAACCGGGCAGTCCAGCTCATAAAACAGCTTTTCGGTGATACGGGAACTCAGCTCTGCCGAAATCCCGCCGCTTCTCCATCCTTCATCCACGATTACTGCCCGGTGGGTTTTTGATACCGATTTAAAAATAGTTTCATTATCCAGCGGCCGTAATACGCGCAGGTCGACCACCTCTGCTTCAATACCCTCTTCAGCCAGTATTCCGGCAGCTTCCAGCGATTTGTGCAGACCGATCCCGTAGGTAATAATGCTAACATCTGCTCCATTGCGTCTGACTTTTGCCGTGGAGATATCAACGATTGATCCGTTATCGGGCATATAACCTTCATAGTTATACAGTGTTGTATTTTCAAAGATCAGGACAGGATCCGGATCCTCAAGAGCAGGCCATAACATTCCTCGGGCATCTTCCACCGTAGCAGGAGTCAGAACTTTCAATCCGGGAATGTGTGCATACCATCCTTCGAGGCTGCGTGAGTGCTGTGCTGCCAGCTGCTTGCCGCCCCCGGTCGCCATTCGGATCACCAGCGGCACATTGAATTGTCCGCCCGACATATACAACTGGATGGCTGCCGTATTAATGATCTGGTCGGATGCCAGAAGGCTGAAATTGACAGTCATGATCTCCACAATCGGACGCATCCCGCCCATGGCGGCCCCGATTCCGGCACCGGTAAAACCCGATTCCGACAGAGGGGTGTCGATGACACGTTCCGAGCCGAACTCTTCCAGCATACCCTCACTGACATTAAAACAGCCCCCGTAAAGCCCTACATCCTCACCCATCAGAAATACGCGGTCATCCTTGATCATAGCCTCCCGCATTGCCTCGCGAACGGCTTGCCGGTATGTCATTTTTTGCTGCTTTAATTCCTTCATTTGCTTTTATTTAACGTTTTCGGTTCATCGCTGTAGACAAACCGGGTCAGGTTTTCGATTGGTTCATCCGTTCCTTTTTCGGAAAATTCCACGGATTCTTCAACTTCTTCGGCGACACGTTTTTTAATTTCATTCAGTTCATCTTCGTCAAGCAAGCCTTCTTCCTGAAGACGGCTGGTGAACGTTGTGATCGGGTCCCGTTTTTTCCATTCCTTCACTTCATCTTTTTCACGGTATCGTTCAGGATCGAACATGGAATGCGCACGAAACCGGTACGTTTGGCATTCCAGGAACCAGGGTTTCTTTTGTTCGCGTATGTAATTGATTGCTTTCACAGATGCATCGTAAACGGCCATTACATCCATGCCATCCACCGCAGCCCCTTCGATTTTGTAGGCGTTTGCTTTTTTTACCAGGTCGGTTTCGGCCTGGGCAAGTTCGAATGGCATGCCCATCGAATAGAAATTGTTTTCACAGACAAACAGAACCGGTAGATTCCACAACGACGCCAGGTTCATGGACTCATGGAATTCCCCTTCGTCAACGGCGCCATCTCCGAAGAAGCAGCAGGATATGGAATTGCGGTTTTGCATTTTGTAGGCCATGGCCAGTCCGACTGCCATGGGCAATCCGTTGGCAACGATGGCGGATCCCCCGAAAAAGTTGGTCTTCTTGTCATACAAATGCATCGACCCGCCCCGGCCGCCGCTGCAGCCTTCGGCTTTGCCATACAATTCCGCCATAATGCTGTTCATCGACATACCGGCAATCAGCGCATGGCCGTGTTCCCTGTAGGTAGAAACAATTCCGTCTTCTTTATCCAGGTTTTCGATAATACCGACAGCCACCGCTTCTTCGCCGTCATACAGATGCAGGAATCCCCGGATTTTTTCCTTTGTGTACATTTCATACGTCTTTTCTTCCATTTGGCGAATGCGGATCATCTGTGTAAGCAGATGTATTTTTTCCGATTTACCCGGTTTTGCGGAGACAGCTTTTTTTTCAGTTGTTTTTTTGGAAGCTGTTTTTTTTGGAGTCCCCATTCTATAATTCCCCATCGATTTTAGTTTTTGCATGAAGTTTTTCCACTTCCTGATCTCTCAGCAAGCGGCGCATGATTTTACCGCTCCTGGTTTTGGGCAGTTCATCCATAAATTCAATCTCTTTTGGAGCTACAGCGGGGCCGAGCTTTTTCCTGACAAACCCTTTCAATTCCATCAGCAGCTCTTCACCGGGTTTGGCACTTTCCTTGAGCATCACAAACGCTTTAACCATTTCTCCCATCATGGGATCCGGTTTGCCGATCACGGCCACTTCAGCCACAGCCGGGTGCTCCATGATGGCATTTTCCACTTCAAACGGGCCTACCATATGCCCGGCTGTTTTGATGATATCATCTGCCCGGCCGACGAACCAATAATAGCCATCTTCGTCTCTGGTGGCCAAATCTCCGGTCAGATACCAGTCGCCGGCAAAACACTTGTTGTAGCGGTCTTCATCATCCAGGTAGGTGCGAAACATGGATGGCCACCCTGTTTTTAAGGCGAGCTCTCCGGTTACCCCGGGTTGTGTAATAACCTGGATTTTTCTGTCTGCCCCTTCGTTCCCTGTTACTTCCACTACGGCGGCCTCGATGCCCGGCAATGGCTTGCCCATTGATCCCGGTTTGATGGGCATGGACGCATAGTTGGCGATCATGATGCCGCCGGTTTCAGTCTGCCACCAGTTGTCATGAATCGGCAGTCCCAGTGTTTTTTGGCTCCATAGTACCGCCTCCGGATTCAGGGGTTCACCCACACTGTGGATCAGCCGGAGTGAACTCAGGTCGTATTCACTTTGCACATCGATATTCAGGCGCATCAGCCTTCGAATGGCCGTAGGGGCTGTATACCAGATATTCACCTTTTCCTTCTCCAGAATCTGGTACCAAAGCGTGGCATCAAACTCTGCTTCCACGACAAGATTTTTGATGCCATGCATCAGTGGTGACAGAATTCCGTACGATGTTCCGGTCACCCAGCCGGGATCGGCGGTGCACCAGAACACATCTCCCGGATGGAAATCGAGCACGTATTTACCGGTCATATAGTGAGTCAGTGCCGCCTGGTGCACATGCAATACACCTTTGGGCATGCCGGTGGTTCCACTGGTAAAATGCAGCAGTGCCGGTTCTTCAGGGTGGGTGGGATCCATCTCATAGGATGATCCTACATTTTCCATCAGAGGTGAAAGAGGCCATATAAAACGGTTTTTCACGTCTGTCTCGTCGGTAAGCAAGATGTAATCGAGATGTTCGAGCCGGTCGAGCAGGCCGGCAACCTTATTATCAAACAACTCCCGGGTCGTGACCAATACTTTGGCTTTTCCCTTATGCAAACGCTGAAAAATCGGTTCGGGGCCGTAAATGGAAAATAAGGGACAATAAACCCCGCCATATTTGAGCGTGCCAAGTGCCGCAATATACAGTTCCGGAATTCGTCCGGTCAGGGTACAGACTACATCTCCCATTTCAACCCCAAGCTCCTTCAATACATTGGCAAATCGATCGGTCTGTTCTTTCAGTTGTGCATACGTGTATTCTTTTTCCTCCTCATTCATTCCCAGCCACCGCAGGGCCACCTGATTTTTACGTTCACCCCTGGCATGCCGGTCAACAGCTTCGTAGGCCAGGTTCAGCCCGATTCCATTGGAAAATCCTGATAATTCAGATGCAGCCTGCTCCCATGTAAAAGAATTACAGGTCTCCTCGTAGTCATTCATATTGGGACGGTTTTCGTCAGCCCGTTTGTTCAACTCCACTTGCTCCTCCATCTTTTCATCTGTTGGGTTATTAAAAATTTAATTCTAACGGTTGATTTAACCTGTTCATGATAATTCCCTTAAATCCGCATTTCTCAGGTATACAATCTGTGATTACATTTATGATTCAAATTTTAGTGCTGCTTACTGTTTTACTATTACCTACAAAACATTCCCACATACCCATATAATTTTGTGAACTCATTTTTTCTACACCGATAGCATTCGGGGATATACGTGTTAACAGGTTAAAAAATCAGACTGAATTTTTATGTAGGGAAAATCCTTAGCCGGATGTGGAAGAAGTTTGACACTTAATTTTACGTGAGCGAGCCTTTATGTAATCAAAATCATTACAAAAAAGATCAATAATGGCTTACTAACCGGCCTGATATAACACGTTATATTGATACCGGAAGGCTTTGAAAAACCGGGCTCATTTTTTGAAAGTGTCAGCGACTTTTTCAAAACCTTCTTCGACAGTGAAATACCAATCAAACAGGAAAGCAACATGGAAAAGAAAAATGTGAACCGAACCCATTTAGATGATGATACATTGACTTATTTCAAGGATCGATTGCTTGAAAAAAAAGAAGAGGCAAAGGAACAGATTGATATTCTTGAAAACAGGATCGAAGATTTAAGGGAAGCTGACGATGCGGATCATTCTTCATTTACTCATCATTCAGGAGATGTTGGATCAGAACAGGAGGAAGCAGCCGGAAGAGTCCGAGAAACCGCCATGTAGCGGATCAGTTGCAAAACAACGGATTTGCCACCCTGTTATTCGACTTGCTGACCCCCGAAGAAGACTCGGCTTATGAAAATAGATTTGACATCGACCTGCTTGGGAACCGGCTCGTGGCCGTAACCAGGTGGATCAAAAATCAGTCTGAATACAAACAATTTGACATCGGTTATTTTGGGACAAGCACAGGAGCTGAATCAGCATTGAAAGCAGCTGCCGGCCCGGGGCCGGATGCGATCAAAGCCCTGGTTTCACGAGGCGGCCGTCCGGACCTGGCCGGCCATGACCTGGATAAAGTGATGTGCCCAGTACTATTGATTGTAGGTGAAAACGATCAAAGTGTCCTGAAACTCAACAAAGAGGCGTTGGATAAGCTGGATTGCGTGAAGCAGTTGGTTGTCATACCCGGTGCAACCCATTTGTTTGAAGAGCCGGGGACACTGGAACAAGTAACCATGCATGCAATAGACTGGTTTGATAAACACCTTCACAGGACAATTGAAAAGGATTTTATGCCTTAGTCTGCTTTGTACTGCAACTCCCGACTTTGTTGGAGAAGCCGGTAATTTAAAAGAATATCAGTCAAAATGAGGAGGAATATTGAAAACCCTGTTTTTAAAATTTCCCTGAATAATAATCAGAAACATCTATTCAGCCAATACCGGTTATATACAATATTTTTTTCCTGATTGTATGGACTGCTCCATCTCTGAATGGTCAGTATTTTGGACGGAACAAGGTTCAATACGACAGGTTCGATTTCAAGGAAATTCACACCGACCATTTCAGGATTCACTATTACGACAGGATGCGGCCATTTATGCCCGAAATTACACGCATGTCCGAACGATGGTATGAACGGTTGTCACAGGTAACCGGGCATGAATTTCGTGAGAGTGATCGTAAACCCTTGATATTTTATGCTGATGATGTCGATTTCCGTCAAACCAATATTGTTCCCGGTTTTATCCCGGGCGGGGTGCGAGGGCTGGCCGAACCACTTCGCGAGCGTGTGGTCATGCCGGGTTAGCAGGCTACTTCCTGATGACAAGTTCAGAAACACGTCATTTAACTCTGTTCGTCCTTATTCTTAATTTTGATTTTGTATCAATCCTGTCCGGATTTATGGACTTAAGTTGTTTTCGCACCCCGATGCCAAATCCCATCTGCATCAGACCAAAGAAAAAATAAAGTGGTTGCAACCAGTTATGAGGTATGATGATAACCTGTATCAAGATCCAGATCATCAGAAAAACACCAAGAGCAATGGCCGTTTCTCCTGCATATCTTTTTCGTTTCAGACATCCGGCACAAGCTGCGATATTCCCTGCACCGATTACCAGGAACAACACCCAGCCGGGAATGGCATAGGAACTAAAAACGGATCCTTTAAGCCACTCCGGTTCCAATCCCAGATTATCTCCGCTTGGATCTATAATGATCCCATAGCCACCGGCAAGTGCACTGATCCCGATAAATAACTGCAGGATTGTCAGCGATCGCATCTGAACTACCTCATTAACCTGTTGAACTCTATTCTGTTAACGTAACTATTTTGCCGGATCTTTTTGCCAGCTCATCACACTGTCACTCATACTGACTTCCATGCAATTTTTCCAGCTCATCATCCTACATGTATTCCCGGATATCTTCCGGAAGATGTTCGAGTACGATCGCCGCCTTTTCATATGCTTCAGTCCTGAAACGGTGCTCACTTCCCTTGAATCTGTAAATTGACGACAATTCATGAAATATTTCAGACAGTTCTTTATTAATTTGATGCATATGCAATCTCTCGTGAGTCTGGTGTTGTCATTTTTTGATGATTCCTGCAAATTGTCAACTGGTAAGAAGGTGTATCGGCATTATGCCGCATTTCACTTTTTTTTGACGATCCTGGTTGGTGAAATTTCACCAAACAGATCCTCTATATGGTGTTGGTGGAATACATTTACCAGGAATAAAAATGGAAGTGTTGCTACACAAGCAAACAGCAGACCATCACCGATATTCATATAAATACCAATGAATCCCATGATGTTAGCGCTAATGATACCCCATATGATATTGCCCCAAAGGGAAATACCTTCCTTTCTCATTACCAGTCCGAAGATGAAACCGATAATCAAACCCACGGATATAAACCAGTAAATAATGGTTCCATTGATTCCTTCCATATGCTCTGTTCTCCTGTTTTTAAATTATTATTCTCCAAATTCCGGGCTGTAGCCGTGCTCTCTCTCCGCATTATTGGCTTTTTCTTCCACATCCGTCATGGTCGCTTCCGTAAGCAGCAGCACACCGGCCACAGAAACAG
>SKRC01000289.1 GCA_007118695.1 Balneolaceae bacterium
AACCAACGACAACGACGTAGTGATTCTGGAAGGTCTTACCGAAGATGAACAGGTATTAATCTCCATGCCGCCGGATACAGCCGGGTTAAGAAAAATCATGCTTCCGGATGATGTATTGGAAAAATACCGCGAAAGATTGGAACCGGAAGAAGAGCAGTTCCCGGAGGAGGAAATTGAAATTGTTCAGACACCATAACTTGAAATCAGATCAATACCACTTAATAAATCAATCGGAACCGGTTTCCGGAACTTCATTTTATTGCATGCAGGGATTTAGAAGCGTTTACAGCGACAAGCCTGAGTGGAAAGGAAAGGAATGGAAGTTGCTTTTGCCCGGATCCGGCTCGATTTGGCGAACCTTTATCAGGCCGTATTTCCCGCATAGATACTAAATAAATAATAGTAAACCATATGCTTCAAATATTTTTATATAATCTGGACATAGCTGTTGAAGCGATCAAGAGAAACAAATTACGGTCACTGCTCACATCTCTCGGAATTATTTTTGGCGTGGCCTCTGTCATCGCCATGCTGGCCATTGGCAGTGGTGCTCAACAAGAAATTCTGGCAAATATGCAGCTGCTGGGGACAAACAATGTCATCATTCAGCCGGTCATTGAACAAAGAGAAGGTGAAGTCGAAAACGATAGTGAAGAACTTCATTCCCAGAGAAGATATACCCCCGGCTTAACACTTCAGGATCTTTACAGCATACAACAGCAAATTCCACATATTCAGGCCGTATCCCCTGAGATTATTTACGATACGCAGTTTATCCGGGCCGGGCAGATGCGATCAGGTAAACTGGTTGGGGTTAACAGTGATTATTTTAACATCAACAATTTTGAAATTGTATCAGGATCCAATTTCTCCAATACCCATTTTCAGGAAGCCATGCCAGTTGCCATAATCGGTTATGGTGTGAGAACCCGGTTTTTTCCGGGTGAGAATCCAATTGGCCGAAGAATCAAAGCGGGAAATGTATGGTTTACTGTTGTTGGGGTCCTGAAAGAGAGACAGTTAACCTCAAGCCAAATAGAAAACCTGGGTATCCGGGATTTTAACATGGATGTTTATGTTCCTGCCGAGAGTGTTTTACTGCGATATCGCAATCGCGCAGTAGTTACGAACCGCGATGTCCAGGAGGCGCAGGCAGAAGAATCGGGGTCGAATACCTCGACCGACAGACAGCGCGACAGGAACATCCATCAACTCGACAGGGCAATCGTACAGGTATCTGACAATGCTTACAGTGTTACCATTGCTGAGATCATTTCCCGGATGCTTGAACGAAGACATAATCAGGTCATTGATTTTGAAATCATCGTACCGGAATTGCTCTTGCAGCAGGAGCAGCGAACCAAACGAATATTTAACATTGTTTTGGCATCTATCGCCTCTATCTCACTGCTTGTTGGCGGCATCGGCATCATGAATATCATGTTGGCTTCCGTGATAGAACGCTACCGAGAGATTGGTGTCCGGCGAGCTGTAGGGGCAAAACGACAGGATATTCAATTGCAATTTTTAACGGAAGCTCTTGCCATCAGTGTAACCGGAGGATTTGTTGGCATTATACTCGGAATAGGTTTCGGTTATATCATAGAAGTAACGGCAGGAATTGTATCAATCGTAACCCTGGGTTCCATTTTAATCTCTTTCGGAGTGGCAACAGCTATTGGCGTTATTTTTGGATATTTCCCGGCTAAGAAGGCTGCCGAACAGGAACCGATCACGGCATTGAGGCATGAGTAGTCTTGAGTATTGAGTATTGAGTATTGAGATGCGGCGGGGATGTGAGTGGAGAAGTTCGGGGTAGAGTGGTTCAGCGGTTCGATGCCATCCCTCTCCCGGAGACACATACTCTGCTTGGGCCCTGACAGTTTTATCTGCTGTCAGTTTCCGGAAAATTATCCCAGACATTCAAATTCAGGAACCAAAAGCTAACGTCATTATGCATAGACGATTCAAGATTCAAGCATTGATCTACTCCTTGCTCATTACCGTTTGGATTCCGGAGCTGTCCATAGCCCAGGAAACTGTTGACCCACATGCCTTGTCACTTCAGGAGACCATTGACCTGGCTGTAGAAATGAGCCCAATCTCCCACTCTGCCCGTTATACATTGATTGCCAATCAATGGCGATACCAGTCATACAGAGCCGATCTTTTACCCGGGCTTAGTTTGTCGGGTGATGCCCCAAACTATATGCGTGCTTTCCGGGAGAATTTCAATCCAGACGGCACCACTTCCCTGGTTTACAGCCAGCAATCCAATGCATCCATGGGCCTTTCTGTTTCCCAGCCCATCATGCATACCGGCGGGAGCCTGTCGGTTTCCACAGGAGTTACACGGCTGGGAATTTTTGCCGATGAAAATACTTATTTGTGGAGTTCCAGCCCATTGGTTCTGGGTTTTCGCCAGCCGCTATTTCAGTTCAATGAACTGAAATGGAGAAACCGGATTGAACCCATGCAGTTTGAAATTGCTGAAAAACGTTATGTTGAAGCCATTGAAGAACTCTCATTAACTGTTACCCAGCGTTATTTTGATGTACTGCTCTCCAAAATCAACCTCGATATTGCCGAAGTTAACGCAGCTGTTAACGATTCCATCTATAATATATCAAGAGGCCGTTACAATGTCGGCAACATAGCTGAAAACGATTTGCTTCAGTCGGAGCTGCAACTTCGAAATGCGGAATCCGCCCTCACCCAGGCGAGGGTCAATTATGATCAGCAGCTGAACAATTTCCGGCTCTTGCTCGGCCTTCAACCCGATGCGCCCATCGATGTGGAAATGCCGGAGGATGTCCCTGATTTTTCGGTTGATGAGGGCCTTGCCATTGAAATGGCCCGGCGGAATAACAGCACATCACTCAATTTTGAAATGCAAACACTCGAAGCCGAACGGGACCTGGATCTGGCAACAAAACAGAGTTCTTTTTCGGCAACAGTCCAGGCAAATTTCGGGCTGAATCAAACATCAGAAAACTTCTCGGATTTGTATAATGAACCGCTCAATCAACAATTTGTAACACTCAACTTCCAGGTTCCCATTTTCAATTGGGGCAAACAGAGAGCCGAGGTAAACTATGCCCGGAATACACGAAGGCAGGTCGCTGATGATATCGCTTTTGAACAGGCGCAGTTTGATCTCGAGGTGCAAAACATCGTTGCTGAATTCCATCAGTTGCGACAACAGGTTCTATTGGCTCAACTATCCGAAAGCATTGCCGACAGGCGATATGAAGTTGCCAGAAACCGTTACAGAATTGGTCAAATCGACATCACCAACCTGTTCATCGCCCAAAATGAAAGGGATTCAGCCCAAAGAAACTATGTGCAGGCAATCCGCAATTATTGGATCAGTGTATATAACCTCCGGAGGCTGACTCTATATGATTTTGAGCAAGGTGTAGTAATTACTCATGATTACTGACATTGTTCTGCACCTTGGCAGGCGTGCATATACCAGCAACCCTGATTGTAAAATCTGAGCGTTCCGGGTAGAGCGGTTCGTTGCCTCCCCGCTCCCCCACAGATCCGTACGAGCAGAATTACCGCATACGGTTCCTCTGTTATTGGTTTCGCTAAAAGAATTTGTGTGTAATCCGTGGGTGTTATAACGGGTATTGTTCAAGAAGTCTCCCGGCTTTTTGGGGGACATTTCTACCATCAACCCGGGCCGGACAATACGCAAGCCACATGAACCGCTGCTTCGATATCTTCGGCAGTACACCCGCGCGAAAGGTCCAGGTAGGGTTTCTTCATGCCCTGCAGAATGGGCCCGGTCGCCTGGGCTCCGGCCAGTCTCTCGGTAATCTTGTATGCAATGTTTCCTGCATCCAGATTTGGAAACACAAATACGTTCGCCTCACCCTGCAGCTCTGATTCCGGCGCTTTTTTCCGGGCAATTTCAGGCACATAGGCAGAATCAAACTGAAGTTCACCATCCATGACCCATCCTTTGTTGAGAGACCTGGCTTCTATTACAGCCTCCCTGACCAGGTCGACCCGTTCATGTTTTGCACTGCCATGCGTTGAAAATGAGAGAAATGCAATCCGGGGTTCTGTTCCGGTTAATTTTTGATGGGTATCGCCGGCATCTATGGCGATTGAGGCAAGCTGTTCTGAATCGGGATAGGGAACAACCGCACAATCGGTATAGGTCATGCTTTTGCCATCTGGCAGGACCATCAGAAAAACGGAAGATACCAGCTTCGATCCCGGATGCACCCCGATCGTATAGATGCCTGCCTGGATTACGGATGCAGTTGTTGCCACCGAACCGGCCACGGCGGCATCGGCTTCGTTTAAGGCAACCAGGGCGCCAGCGTATATCAGCGGATCCTCCAGCATACGATCTGCCTCCTTTCTAGTGAGGGCTTTTCGTTCCAGCCGCATCTGCAGATAATCGAGATACTTGTCAGGGTCCGGCTCACTATTCCAGGAACGAATTTGTAGCCGGTCACTTTGAAGGTCCGGCTTTGAGCCATCGATCGATTCGCGATTCCCGACAAGAATCAGATCGCAGCTATTTTTTTCAAGTATAGCGGCAGCAGCCCGTATGACCCGGCCATCTTCGGTTTCCGGAAGTACTACGGTTCGATTTAGTTTGGCAGCCCGTTCTTCCAGGTCTTGAACAATATTCATCAGATTAAAAGTAATATGGATATCAATGTTAATCCCAGTCCAATCCACTGGGCTTTTGTAAGTATATCACCCCATCGCCAAATACCCAAAATTGTGGCACCTATTACGGTAAACAGATTTGCAGCCGTATAAACAATTCCGCCGCTTAACAGAGACAAGGCTTCGATCAAAAAAAGAGCCGAGTAGAGATTCGGCACGCCAATGAGGATCCCGAAAATCAGGTCATCCCTGCTGAACGTCCAATGGCCTCGCATCCATATAAAAAGTATCCCGACAGCAAAGGCAGCCAGGAACACAAAACCCATAAACTGCTCTTTTGACAAAATCCCAGAAAAATCCGCTTCATATATTTTTAATGACGAATCCCCCAGCCCGGTAAACAGGAAAATCAAAATCAGCAGCCACGCAGAATGATATGGCCTTTTAAGCAGGTTTTGTTTCTCCGGGAGCAATAGAAACAAGGTGACAAACACAAGCAACACTCCCGCCCACTCCCTGGCCATCAGGTATTCATGATACCAAAAAGTGGACAAGAGTACGGGGATAATCAGTGAAATCCTCATGGAGGCTACACTGATTCCCACACCATTGAGGTGGACCGATTTGCTGTATATAAAATAATTGACAATGAAGATCACACCTACAATCGCAGCAATACCAATTACCGGGGCCATAACCTCAAAGTCCACCTCAGCCATCGGATTACTTGAAGTGAGAAAAGCAACGACTGTAGCAACCAGGTAATTAACCGTAAGAACCCGCAGAGTGTTTAGCTTCCTGAATTCAATCAGTTTAAACAGATGGGCTATGAATACCGAACACCCGGAACTCAACAGAATGAATAACCAGGCAAGCATCATTTAATCAGCCAGATTTAAAGTAAGATTGCCAAAAGCCTGAACCGTTTGAGGCCGGTCGTGCAGCCTGCGACTGGTATAATCGACCTGATTTTCGATATGACGGATTAAATTTGACAGGGTGGCCCTGCGTTGCTGAAGCCCTTGTGCGATATAATACGGGAAAATGTGGTGATATTTTTGTTCAAACCTGGTACTCTCATAGATTCCGGATTTTTGATCGGGCCTGGCACTGAAAATCAACGCACTGTTCTCATTTAATTCCAGAACTGAATCCGCAATCCGTCTATAAACAGCTGTCCCATTGTTTATACCCGATACAGGCCTTAATAGCCGCAGTTCATCGGTATATTCCAGGTCGATAAAAACCACCAACTTCCTGGATTCGATTGATGCGATATGGGTCAATACTTCTTTCAGATCCACTACACTCTCATTTTGAGCTTCGTCTACATGAATCATCTCAATGGTATCCTCTCCGTCGTACCGGTTGACGCGGGCAAAACCGCTGATATAAAGATGAATGGTCGAGGTGGAGTCACTTTCCAGGCTTTCAATACGCTCACGGAAGGATTCCCCGTCAAGCAGGTCGAGTTTATGAAAATTGGAAGCCAGTACACCGAATGCATCTCTGTAGTATAATTCGATCAGGCGAAAATCCCGGTCCAGGTACCGGCGCAATCCCTTTTGATTATTGCGATGGTTGGAAAGGATAATGCCAACATCCGTTTCATTCACTGGTTTCAGCACAGGCACGGAATATTCAACACTGATCTCGCCAAACGGCACTTCATCTACGGTAACCACAGTTGGATCTGCAATGATATCTGCCGCTTTCCATTGTATTTCACCGGATTCACGCAGGATGTATACATCAGACCCTCCAAATCGTACTTCGAACCATTGCTGATCCGATTTGTCCAGCAAAATCAATTCACTGCCATGGCCCACTTCCGCCAGTGTATTTCGTTCACCATAAACCGGTTCATTCCGCAGTTCTGTCACCGGTGTGTTGACCACAACTACCGGACTTAAAAAAGAAGTGATTGGAATCTGGTATGACGAGCGTTCCTCTCCATACGTAATGTAGACATCCAAATAGCCGGGGTCTTCACCCGTTATATTTTTACCATCCAGCAGACTTGCAAGATTGACTCGTAACCCATCTTCATCTAATGACTGGTAGGTCTGACTAAATTGCGTCTCATCACGATAGTTAATCTCCACCATGAACTCAAATTCTACGGCTTCATCGGCCCGTGTGGTATCCGGCTTTACCACAGTACCGCTTGTCCTGAGATGCCTGGTCTCCCCGGTACGAATCGGTTCGCCAACCGGTTTCATATTTGCAAGTGCAATTGTCGTTAGAAGCACTCCGGTTGCGTTCAGGGCAGCGGTTTGCGAGGATGAAGGATCGTCGATAAAATCGTCCGTATTGGCTGCATAAAAAGCAATTGCCGCACCGAGGGTGCCCAGCATCGTAAACCCCCACCGGGGCTGGTATTGTTGTACAGTTCTCTCAACAAGCACCCTCTCTGTAAATTCAAGCTCCTGTATTTCATAAAGGTTTAGCGTCAGGAACGGCCGGTCGACGGTCGGAATCTCACCAGTTCGTATTATTTGCCTGGAACTAAGTTTTTCCGGTTCCTCGCGCTCGTCAATGGAATGCATATCAGCTACAGTCCACCTTGTGCTCGTGCATTGCATTGCCGACAAGAGAAATAACACTGTAACCAGGAAAAAGATAAACTTATTCATCTCAGAAAGTAATCGTTGCTCCAAAACCTAACAGATGCCGCCATTTAAAGTTCTTCTCGCCTTCGGGGTCTGACAACCAAAAGGGAGATTCATAACGTATCACAAATCCTCTTGGTTTTCCAAGATGATCGGGAATATTAAGAGTAAGGGCCAATCCTGCTCCAATATTTGCAAATAAGCCGTCCAAATCCGGATCGTGATGCCCGGTTGCTGAAGCCGCGTCCGAAAAAAGGTAGGTTCTGAATGATAGAAACTCCGAGAGATACTCAATGTTCCCGATCGCTGGCTGAACGGGATTTGGAAAATCAAGCTCTGCATTCAGTGCTCCCACCCTTTCGTATGCACGCGGGTCACTGTTTTTAATGGAAGTGACATCCGATTTTCTGTAACCGCGTATATTGGCACCACCCGAAAAATGGACGAATCCCCTGTTTGACCACAACACCGGCACCGTCCCTTTTGATCTCGAAACTGGCCGGTTTAAAGTCTCTATTTCGGAGCCTGATGCCCGGAAAAGCCGGTACTCTTCGTAAACATCACTGCTTACGATATCACCATGGCCCCGCAATCTCAATTGCCACATCCCGCCCAATCTTATTTGTTGCGAAATGGATAGAGAGGCTGTGTAGAAGGATGTCTCCAGTGTATTAAACCTGGAGAAAAGTTCGAGGTTAAATACTCCGGCCCGGTTGATTTGATGATGCGCAAGGTAGGGTTTCAACATCCCTTTCCAGCTGTCGCTCCATAAATCCGGGAATAGAGTGTACTCATCATCAAACCGTTTCTCCAGGTAATAGCCGAGTCCGGTTTCCCAGTAGTTCAAATAGTCGTCGGCTTTTTGCCAGCGTTTGTTGAGCGAAGCCCCGTGTTTCTGATAGCCCTCCCTGACCGAGGAATGCAGCTGAATATTGAATTCATCTCCGGATTCCTCCCGCATAAAAAGAGGTTCGGTATACGTCAGGCTGTAGGATACAGGCAGAGAAGGAAACCAGGTACTCACCCAAATTCCACCGTCAAGTCTGTGTGGGCCCTCCTGGCCGGTTCCTGCCATTCTGCCCTCAAACAGGGACCCGATCCGGATGCCATCCACATCATTGTACCAGACATCCGGGCGAAACGACATTTCATAGCCGGATTGACCCTGCCCGTATAGCGAAACAGGCATAGCACAAATGAATAGTAAAATCAGGTATAGTCGGTATCGATTATCCAATCCGTCAGTAATTTATCATTGATAACGAGTTCATTGATGCAATGAATAATACGTACCTGTTCAGGCCAATATAGATACGATGGGATATCCCCGATTGGCAGCCACTTAAATGTTACGTGTTCATCATTGAGTGTAATTTCGGAATTTCCGGCTACCTCCGCGGCAAAAGCGGGTATTAAATGGGTTTGATCCGACTCCGGTTCGTAAAAATGGTTTAGGGTGGGTACCGTCCAAAACAAGTCCGGTGTCAGGCCGGTTTCTTCCTTTAACTCGCGAAGCGCTGTTTGCCAGCGTTTTTCACCCTCCTGGGTTTTACCTCCGATCATACGCCACTGACCACTATAAATTTTTTCTTTCGCTCTTTGCATGAGCAAAAAATAGACGTGGTTTTTCTCTTTTCGATAGACATACAGATCGATCAATTGTTTCGTGCTGCCCATCCCGGCCTACCCAATTTGTTCCTTAAAGTATTCAAGCGTTTTCTTCAGGCCGGCCGCCCGGTCAACTTCCGGTTCCCAGCTGAGGATCTCCCTGGCTTTGCTGATATCGGGTTTTCTGACCTGGGGATCATCTTTGGGCAACTCCTTATGAATGATTTTGCTTTTTGATCCGGTTAGCCTGATGATTTCTTCCGCAAACTCAAGAATGGTAATTTCCTGCGGGTTTCCAATATTGACCGGTTCCACATAATCGCTGTGAGCAAGCCGGTAAATACCCTCCACAAGATCATCCACATAGGTAAATGACCGGGATTGGGAGCCATCGCCAAAAACGGTAATGTCTTCATTTCTCAGTGCCTGCGACATAAATGTCGGCAAAGCCCTCCCGTCTTCCAGTCTCATCCGGGCCCCGTAGGTATTGAATATCCTGACGATCCTGGTCTCCACACCATGAAAGCGGTGATAGGCCATTGTCATGGCTTCTGCAAAGCGTTTGGCTTCATCATAGACCCCCCTGAAACCGATTGGATTGACGTTGCCCCAGTACGATTCGGGTTGAGGGTGAATCTGGGGATCTCCGTATACTTCGCTGGTTGAGGCCAGCAGAAATCGGGCGTTCTTCTCTTTTGCCAGCCCGAGTGCTTTATGGGTTCCGAGGGATCCGACCTTCAGGGTTTGAATCGGCATTTCAAGGTAATCGATGGGGGAAGCCGGAGAGGCAAAATGAAGAATCATGTCCAGATTTCCCTTCACATAGATATAATTGGTTACATCGTGTTCAATAAATTGAAAAGATGGATTACCGAACAAGTGTTCAATATTGGATGCGCTGCCTGTCAGCAGATTATCCATGCAGATAACATCATACCCGTTATTGATAAACCGATCGCACAAATGCGACCCCAGGAAACCGGCACCGCCGGTGATTAATACTTTTTTATTAGACATTTATAGACGGCCTTCCAACGCTGATATATTTAAGGTTAACTTCGGCTGCTCTTTCAAGATCATATAGATTTCTACCGTCAAATATTAACGGCTCCTTCATCATTTCACTGAACTTCTCAATTTTGGGACGCCGGAATTCATTCCATTCAGTGCAGATGACCAGTGCATCGACATCCTGAAGAACACTGTCCCGATCGTCCATAAAGGTGATATGATTTAACGTAAGAGGGTCAGATGCCTGTTTAAAGGTTCCCATGGCTTCGGGGTCATAGGCTTTCATTTTTGCACCCATTTTCGCCAGGTCCCTGGTGATATATAAAGAAGGAGCTTCACGAACATCATCTGTTTCAGGCTTAAAGCTGAGCCCCCAGATCCCAAAAGTTTTCCCCGTTAAATCAGAACCGAAGTATTTTTTGATTTTCTCGACAATTGAAATCTTTTGTAGTTCATTGACTTGCATAACCGAATCGAGAATCCTGAAATTATAGCCATTCTCACCGGCCGTGTAATGGATGGCCTGAACATCTTTTGGAAAACAGCTGCCTCCATAACCGATTCCGGCGAACAAGAACCGTTTGCCGATCCGGCTGTCGGTTCCTATTCCCTTTCTGACGTTGTCGACATCGGCTCCCACACGTTCACAAATATTTGCAATTTCATTCATGAAAGTGATTTTTGTAGCCAGCAATGCATTAGCCGCATACTTGGTCAACTCCGAGCTTTTTTCATCCATTACTATGATCGGGTTTCCACTCCGGACAAACGGCTCGTAAAGCCGTCTCATAACTTCAGCCGCTCGCGGGCTGGATGTGCCAATGACAACCCGTTCAGGTTTCATGAAATCCTCAACAGCCGCCCCCTCGCGCAGAAATTCAGGGTTGGAAACGACATCAAACTCTACATCGGTTTTCGCCCTGATTCTGGCGCGCACAGTTTCTGTTGTTCCGACCGGAACTGTACTTTTGTTAACCACCACTTTATACGTTCCATACTTATCGATCAGAGTCCCCAGTTGATCGGCGACATTCAAAACAGCCGTAAGATCAGCCTGCCCGTCAGCCCCCGGTGGAGTTGGAAGAGCGAGAAAAATAATTTCAGCGGTTTCAACAGCCGATTCAAGGTCAGTCGTAAAAGTAAGTCTCTTTTCACGGATTGCCCGGTCGAACACACGGTTCAGGCCGGGTTCATAAATGGGAATTTCACCTTTTCTTAATTTTTCTATTTTATTTTTATCAATATCCACACAGGTAACATCATTTCCACTATCGGCAAAACAAGTACCGCCTACCAACCCGACATACCCTGTTCCTATTACTGCAATGTTCATATCCTCCTAACGTTCAATATTTTTTATTTCCAGTTTCATTTTACCGGCAGGAACATTCACCTCCACTATTTCGCCCACTTCCGTGCCCAGCAGGGCTTTTCCGATTGGCGAATCGATAGAGATTTTTCCCGCTTTAAAATCAGCCTCTTCTTTGTTCACCAACGTATATGACATCTCTTTCCCCATCTTGTGGTTTAGAATGGTCACTGTTGACAATAAAAATGCTTTTGAATTGTCAATATTTTTTTCATCCAGTATACTGGCATGAGCAAGTGTGTTTTCCAGCTCGGAAATACGCTTTTCAAGCATTCCCTGGGCTTCTTTGGCCGCATCATATTCTGCATTTTCACTCAGGTCACCTTTGGCTCTGGCTTCAGAAATTTCTTCAGCAACTTCTTTGCGTCCTCTCGTCTTCAAATCTCTGAGTTCTGCCTCCAACTTCTCATAACCTTCTTTAGAGAGATAATTTTTTCTCATCGTCAATAACGTTTCTTTAGTTAATTATTAATTCTTTACTTGTCTTCAAAATTCTTGCGTTTTTTAACCTGAAT
>SKRC01000310.1 GCA_007118695.1 Balneolaceae bacterium
AGTTTGGAAAGGTTTTTCAAATCATGTCTCCATACTCATTTCTCCATTTATTGCCGGAAATTGATGGCGCCATTGACCTAATCACTGAATTTTTTTACCCAGTGTTGAGCCAATTTAAATCCGGAACAGTATGCGTGATCAACGGTATTGCCATTGAAATAGTCTCCAACAAGGGCTAACGGGGCATCCAGGCTTTCTATTTCCATGTAAGGCCTCTGGATCGGGTTTCGGGCTTTTGAATATCTCCAATAATGAATTTGATTCCAGTCGGGCGAAGCGGCCCAATCACCGGCTATTTGTCCAAGACTTTTTAACATTTTTTCGGCAACCAGATCCGGGTCCGATTCGCGATTCTGCCTGGCAAATCCGGGAGTTGAATGGACAACCAGTGCTTGTTCTGTGAGCTTCTTTCTTTTTGAATTTTCGTTCGTTACAGATTGTATGATATCATCCTGACAAGTAATCATATCCCACTCAGGCTCTTCTTTTTTCTCATAGCCGGCCAGAAGCGTCAATGTTGAATCGTATTCAATTTCATCTATTTCACGTATTAATTTCAACGTGTCCACTTCATCCTGACAGGTTTGAATGATCCCATAAGCCTGAGCAGCCGGTGTGGCTACAATTACGGCATCGGCTTCAAAGGTATCGTAATTGGTAAGATTGACCATCCATGGTCGCTTTGTTCGTCTGTTTGCTCCAAAGAACGTTAACCCGCCAGCCTTTATCTCAGAAAATATATCAACCCATCTTGCAAGGTATTTGCCAATACTATTCATCCCATCAACAGCAATATATTTGGATTCTTCTACCCTATTTGGCATGACATCCAGGAGCTGTAGTCCATCATACTGCCAAATTGTATCCCCCCATACTTTTACCAGCTCCTTTTCGAGCAATTCAGATACAAATCCCATGAACTCGGGAGAATTTGCAGTAAAATAAGAAGTGCCGTGATCCAGTTTCGTTTCAGAGGTTTTACCGGCACGACGGGTTGCAAGCCGTCCGCCAAGCCCTCTACTCTTTTCAATTACGGTTACTTCATGTCCGGCTTTTGCAAGTTCTCTTCCTGCTGTTAATCCGGCAATACCGGCACCAATAATAGCAATCCTCATAAGTTCGGTTCAGTTAGATTATTAAATGATTAATATAAGGTTAAACCTGATAAAGAGTGACCCTCGGTTTACAAGCCTTTTTATCGAGCAGTGCCGGCCAATAGGCTACTATGGTACTGCTTTTCGGTCTGCCGCCGGCAAAACCGGTTACACCGCTCGGACCTGTAAGTATCAACGGGGCAATTTCTTTACCAAAGCGATCAAGTTCGTCTCTGTTTTTCCCTCTTGCGGAAACCCTCATCTCCACTTCATTTAAATCACTAAGATCCTCGTTCAGCCTGTCGGGATTCTCATCACACGCATTAACGCCAACGAATTCGGTGCGGAAGCTTTCAAAGTTGATACCGAGGAGTTCAGCCCTCTTTTTCAAAATATCAGCAGCAGACAATGCTTTTTTAACGGCATCCGGCCAGCAGTAAACCAGGGATGAGCTGATTTTATAACCGTCGTTATAACTTGCCGAAATCTTGTATGTAGGCGTTTCTGGATATCCTTTAATGCCGCTCACATGCACACAGTCCACATCAACCTCTTTCAGTTGAACAGTGGTAAAATCGGCGATTACATCAGGTGTGATGTACTCCGAAGGATCCCCGATCTCATAGAGCAGTTGCTCTTTTACAGTCATCTCATTGATCAATCCGCCGCTTTTTTTATGTTTGGTGACATGAAAAGTGGAATCCGGAAAGGCTTCAATGATGGGAAATCCAATGGATGCAAGATCGCCTGCTTTCTCCCAATCGGTAAAATTGCCGCCTGAAGCCTGCCCGCCACACTCGATGATATGCCCTGCTATGGTTCCGGCTGCAAGCTTGTCGTAGTCGCTGAATTCCCAGCCAAATTCATGAATCATCGGCCCGAGGGTTAACCCGGTGTCGGTTACACGTCCGGTTACTACGATGTCGGCTCCATTGCCGAGGGCCTCAACCACCGGCCGGGCACCAAAATAGACATTGGCACTGAGCAATTGATCTTTAACAGATTTAATGGGCTGACCTGTTTCCATATTTGAAAGTTCATGCCCCTGTCCGATCAGATTCTCCAGGTCATTCAATATATCATCGCCATCAACAACTGCAATTTTTATATCTTTGATATCCTGCTTCCGAGCAGCATCAAGAATGGCATCCTTGCACGCGAGCGGATTAACGCCTCCTGCATTGGAGACCACCTTAATCCCCTGCGATTTAATGGCCGGCAGCATCTCATCCAGCATTTCTACAAAATCCCGGGCATAACCATATTCCGGATTTCGCATACGCTGTTTTTGCATGATCGACATGGTTACCTCTGCCAGGTAATCCATGACCAGATAGTCTATTTCCCCATTTTTAATCTGATCAACAGGTGCCTTCGGTAAATCTCCCCAAAAACCTTGACCGGATGCGATACGTATTTTCTCTTTCAACAGCGAATGCAATTTGATTGATAGATTAAGGAGTCCAAATATCGCAATTTATTATTTGGATTAAAATGCTAAAAGAATTTGCTGCTAAGGGTCTTGCACAAGGGATAGCCACAAAGGCGGAAAGGCACGAAGGTTCACGAAGATAGATTGTATTGCGATGGTTCATTCCGATGTTTGCAAGAGATTTCGTGGATTCGGGCCTTGAGGACCTCCTTGCTGCGTCTTGTTTTTAGCCACGGAGGGCGACCTGAAAGCTCAAGAATTGTTCGGGGTCGTCAATGGGAAATGTATATCCTTGACTTTCTTTTTATATAAGGCACCAGAACACAATGGAAGCACGAAAAAAAGAACCCGGAGAGGTTCTACCCATCTCCGGGTTTGTCGTTCTCATTTATCGATCATGGTTCTCTGTATAAGAAATAGTAACGGATCGGCTCAAGTAACGATTTAATTTCTTGCCATAAACATACGAATCCACCCCTATTGGATGCACCGCATGAACATGCAGTATTTTAAATAATTCGTTTTTTCAGGCCTTTGGCTACAGCTTCAGATCGGTTATTCACCTGCAGCTTCTCATAGATATTCCGGATGTGATAGCGGACACCGTCGACGGATAGAAAAATTTCCTCAGCTATGGTTTTGTATGAGTTTCCGGTTGCCAGCTGATTTAATATCTGCAGTTCTCTTTCATTCAGTTTTGTTTCATCATCCGGTGACTCATGCAGGGAGCTGATAACTCTTCTGGCAATTTGTGGGGTCATCGGTGAGCCTCCCCTGTAGGCATCACGGATGGCATGGCACAACTCTTCGGGCGAAACTTTTTTGGTCAGGTATCCAACCGCTCCCGCACAGAGGGCATCGAAAATATTGCGGTCATCATCGAAAACAGTAGCCATGATTACATTGATTTTCGGCTGATGGATTTTTAAATACCGCACACCTTCAATGCCTGTCATACCGGACAACTCAATATCCATCAAAACGACATTGGAACGGTTGATTTCACCGGATTCAAAAGCCGATTCACAGGAATTATACGCGCCGAGGACACAGAAATCAGGCTCGAAGTCCAGAATGGTCTGCCAGCCTTCCCTCATATACTTGTTGTCCTCGACGATACAAATTTTGATTAAGGATTCTCCCATATTCTGAAATCTAAGACATTCAACTTGAAAAGTATAATGATTTGATCCCGATGAAACACTGCATATTCATGCAGTACTAACCCGCATTTATCACCAGGAAATTTTTCTCTCAGCAAGGCAAAGCTAAAATAGCAACGGAAATGTCCCGTACAGCTGTCGGAGCTCATCTTTTGCCCACGGGGTGATATGCGGGCTATTGCGCACGGAATGCAATATGCCTGGTAAATCGTCCATCTGAATTCAAGTAACCTGATCATCAGGGTCAGATTTTCCTGGTAAACCGCCAGGTCGTTCCATCTTCACCGGTGGAAAGCGACACATGAGCCCCGATTTTTTCAGCTCTCTGGCGGATATTTTTCAGGCCATTGCCCGATTTTGCTTCTTTCTCATCTATACCTTTTCCATTATCGGCCACCTCAAGGATTATCGTTTTATCCCGGTAATCCAATACGATGTTGACACAATCGGCATCAGAATGCCTGGCCGCATTGGTCACCATCTCCTTGAAGATCAGCCAGAAATGCTGCCGTAATTCGATGTCGATGTTTTTGGGGATTTCCTCTATAATATCCAGGTCGTAAGCGATTTCCCGGCTTTCCAGGATGTCGGAAGCAAACCGCCTGCATTTGGCAAGCAATGCTTTCCAGTCATCATTTTCCGGGTTAATAGACCAGATGATATCCGACATACTCTCTTTGGCTTCCCCTGCACTCTTTGAAATCAATTCTACAAACCGTTTTTCTTTATCCCCCGGCTCCCTGCTTCTCCTGATGGCCTCCGCGAAAAAGCTGATGCTGCTTAAGGTAGCACTGATTTCATCGTGCAAATCACTCGCGATTCTGTTCCGGATCCGCTGAATTTGAAGCAGCCGGTTCACCCGGACTACATGAATAATATAAAGCAGGCCGGTAATGGATATGAAATAGAGCAGATAAGCCCACCAGGTTCGGTACCATGGCGGCAGAACTGTAAAGGAAAAACCGGCCGCATCATAAACATTTCCATATACATCCCTTCCTCTTACCTGAAAGGTGTAATTGCCTTCCGGTATATTCGTATAATCTTTGTGGGTTTCATTGTTCCAGGATGTCCACCCTTCATCAAAGTTTTCCAATTTGAATTGAAACCGGTTGGATTCCATATCATCAAAGGATGGCAGGCTTACAGTAAATCGAAATTGATTGTCTGCATAGTCGAAGGTGTGGTTCAGGTCTTCGATTCCATTTTTTCCCAGCATATCTATGATGAGGGAGTCGGTACCTAAATAGACCTGTTTGATACTGGCACGAATATCCGGTTTGTACTCCGCCATTTGATCGTATCGATATTCATAAAGCCCATCGGAACCTCCGAACCAGACGACCCCGTCATCGATCTGTTTAATGAGCTGAAGGTGTGAATCATCGATTCTACTCAACAGATTGTCCCTGATATCGTACGTGCCGTCATTTTTTTTCCAAGCCACAATCAACTGCCTGCCCGATCGCATCCAGACGTTGCCATCACTGTCTTCCAGCAAACGATATACACCGCGGGGTTCCTGATTGAAGTTTTCACCAAAAACATTGTCGAGTTCAAATATGGATTCTGCTTCAAGGAATCTGTAGATATTTATTGAACTGGAAAAAAGCAGCCTTTCCTGAAAGGCAAAGAGTCGTATGTGCGAATTTGTTTTTGCGCCCTCTTCTTCTACAACGTAGCGGTTTCCGGTAATGTCATAGCTGTTATCATTGTGCCATCGCTGCAATTCGTCAACCCGGTAACGGAATACATGGCCATCTAAAGTGCCAAACCAGAGATCTTCTCCCAACTCCTCCATGGAATTAATGCTATAATTCGATTCCGGGACTAAACCTGAAACCGAATCATCCGTCGTGTCCAGTATTTGTAACCCGTTTTCTGACCCGATAAAAAGCAAATTTTCTTTCTGCCCGGAAGCTAATAAAAACCTTACCCCTTCCATATCTTCGATGTGTCTGAGGTCATTACCTATCAGTGAATACAATTTTTGGTTGCAATAGAAAATTACCCTTTCATTCATTTTTTCCACCGACTGGCACAGGTCCATATCCGGATATGGCTGATCGAAATGATTCCCCCGGTTACCGGTTGAAAAAAAGCCGTCAAAAGAAGTCAGGAAAATGGTATCCCCAAAATGAGCTGCCCCGGTGATCCCGCCATAAATACCCTTTCTTGCATCCATCTTGCGTATAGGTATTTGAAAATTAATTTTACTGATATGCCTGTCATGAGTAGCCCAAAGTGCCCCGTCGGCATCAACAAACAAGGAGTACACCCGGTCCTCCTCCAGCCCGTTTTCACTGTCAATATGTGCAAGCAGCTCGCCACCGGCAGTAAACCGGATAATTCCGGCATTCAATGTACCTGCAACCAGAGATCCATCATGTAGCTGAATTGTTTTATAGACATTATTTTCCATTAACAAATCATAAACTTCACCCTCGATGCTTTGAGTGGTATGGCCTGTTACTCTATACAATCCCCCATCATTGGTAATCACGACATCTGTTTGTTCATCTAACGAATAAATCCCGAAGACTCTCAGGTCCTGAAAGGCGGAAAACCGCTCGTTGGGTTTTAATTCATTATTCTCATCAAGGCCGTATACCCCATGATCTTCCACATAGAGGTTGATCTGGCTTTCATTATTGATTAATAAACGGACCGTATTATCTGCTTCCCAATACTTCAGGGAATCTCCATCCCATTGTATCAGGTAATTGGCAGACCTGATATAGATCTTCTCACCGACAGGTAATATCTGCCAGACATCCGATAATTGTTCTCGAATGGAATCGGGAAGGCTGTCTGACAGGGATATGTATTGCATGGGCTGTATCGTGCCGGAAAAGTCAATATAGCCGAATTCACCCAAACCACCTGCATAGATAGTATCATCAGCGCCCTTCGCCAGGCTTAAAACATTGGCATTCGGTATCCTGGTCCGGGTCCACCTGCTGCCATCAAAGGCTGATATATTGCCTAATGTACCGACAAAAATAACTCCCTGTGAATTTCTGACCAGATTCCAGTTTTGCAAAAAACCGGTCTCATCATAGGCATTGATGGTTTCTATAAATGGATAGCCGGAAGAATAATAGTGCTCTGCATATGGCTGCTCCTGACCAACGGCGATTGTGGCACTGCAGATGAAACAGAACAAGAGTAGAAAACCCGCTTTGTTCATTTCTAAAGAATAGGTTGGATAGAATTTCTGTGCATAAAACAACAGGCATTCAGAAAATTGACATCAGGTTGCTTCAGGTTCTTTAAGATCTTCGTCATTCTCCACTTCAATCTTATCCCCATTTCCATCCGGCTTATCATCTGATAGCATACGATTTTGATATTCTTCCATATTGTTCACACCCCGTAACGACTTATAACATTCTACACATTAACATTTGCCAAAGTGCATTCGTATAGATATACACTGACGTTGTATTAATGTAACAAACCTGTTGAGCCCGGCAAAGAATAAATGTTATTTGAAGTCACTTTTTGAGGAGGCTTTGCAATTGTACAAACAATCAAGTCACCGAAATGATGAGGTAAATTGAGACACAGAATTATTATATAATTAATGACAAGAAGAAATTTCAATTATTCGTATTTTGAAATTTATGATCAATCAATATTCACGTTATATTCCACCGGTAATTTTATAAAACCGGAAAGGGTTGTAAATTTTTTTTTTTACCCCAAAGAATCCTGTTGATTAGGATCACAGTAAGATCCGGGCATCGTGATGATTGTGCCAAATACAATTTTGGATTAATTAAAAAATTGTTGCAAAAAATAACTTTTAGAAACTAACTGAATGTCCTGGTGGGTTGCGGTTCTCCTTGGAATAGTCCAGGGTATTTTTATGTTTTTCCCGGTAAGCTCCACAAGCCATCTGGCGCTTGTCCAGCATTGGCTTATCAGCAGAGGTGTTGATATTCCGGCACCCGATTCGGCTGAAATGATATTGTTCGATTTGATGGTGCATGTAGGGACGCTGGTCTCCATCGCGGTTGTCTTCCGCGAAAGTCTGGCCAGGTATATACATAACACGGTAAGGGGGTTCCTGAATCTGTTGAAAGGAACGAGCGAATATGACAATACCGGAAGATTGTATGTAAAACTCACGCTGCTTGGCATGTTGTCGGTAATTGTAACCGGCATGATCGGTTTCCCACTGAAAGCTCTTTTTGAGTCGGTCTTCGCTCAGCCACTGATCATCAGTATTACACTTACCATCACCGGTATCCTGCTGTATTGGACGGATGTATTACCGGCCAGGAAAGTCGGCCTGAGAGATATCGGGATCGGGATAGCCATTATCATAGGGATTGCCCAGGGGCTGGCCCTGCTGCCCGGCCTCAGCCGCAGCGGAACCACAATCGCTTTTGCCCTTTTTGCCGGTATGCAGCGCCGCTGGGCGGCCGAATACAGTTTCTTTATCGCATTTCCAACCATTTTGGGTGCTTCCCTGCTCCAATCGGTCGAAGTATTTCAATTGGGAGGGCTTCATTCACTGAGTTTAACATCGATCTTCATTGGATTTATTGTGGCTGCTATTGTCGGAATTATTGCCCTGAAGCTGGTCCTTGCCTTGCTGTACCGGGCTGAATTTCGATTCTTCTCCTACTATGTCTGGATGCTTGCCGCAGTGATATTATATGTCACTTACAGGGGAGTACTTTGAGAAGCCTTTAACGTCATCTAAACAGAATCACTCTCTGTCTCCTTATAGGCATACTTAACCAGTACCTTGAGCGGTACATAATCGAGGGTTTTTTCGTGAGTGGCCTGAAGGATCACTTTGGGTGCTTTCCCTTCGTTCCAGGCTTCTACCCATCTTGGTGCACAAAGACACCACCGGTCACCTTCCTTTAAGCCCGGAAAATTATACATCGGCCGGGGTGTGGAAAGATCATTCCCCGCTTTTTTACTGAATTCGAGAAACTCATGCGTCATTACGGCACATACCGTATGTACGCCGTGATCCTCGTCTCCGGTATTGCAACATCCGTCTCGGTAAAAGCCGGTAAGTGGATCTTCACTGCAGGGTATTAAGGGTTCGCCAAAAACATTATTTGCCATGAGAGTCAATTTTTTTTGATGCGCTGTTATATCGGTACAGTATAAGAAGTTTGGAAAGACGTGACGAATTAAAAATTTAAGGCCTGTGATCAGCGATATTTGGCAGCTATCAGCACAAAATGAATATTAGAAATATTTAATTAATCCAGTATTCCATGATTATTACAGAATTTTTGGTTGATGATTGTTTTCAGTAATTATTTGCCTGGCAATAGGTAATATCATATTACATGTCATTATAACAGTTACTTATATAAACCTTTAAATCGATTATTTAGATTAATATTAAATTAAATCACAATTTGTAATAAATATAATTTTGCCTAAACTAAAATCGGACGAGCACGGCCGAAACAGAGTCCTATAATTCACGAATCAATTCATTCGGGAATTATTCATCAAGACAGAGTCAATTGCCGTGTAAGGCTGCCCTCGCTCCTAAAGCTTGTCTTAAGGGGCGGGGGTATATTCTTTTATCTCATTGGGGTAAAATCACTTATCGCCAAAACCACAAAATAATTTAATCTACTATAAAGCAATGGCTAAGGATTCCGTATTTCGTGTAAATCTGAAACACCTAAAGTTTAAAGTTTGGGCGAAAAGAGCCATCAATAATGAACCGATGTTCTCCGGATTTCACAAAGATGTTCTCACCTTTCTTACAAATAATAACAACGGGAATTTGGAAGTTAGCGCACTTTGTACGCATACCGGGAAGTCCCTTGCCCCCATGTCGGTGTTTCGATGGATAGCCTGGTATTACTATATGGTAATCCCGGAATTATCGAAAAACGGAAGAATTGATGACATTCAAATCGACTATCCCATCTCCCCCGAATACATCGACATATCAGAGATGAAAAATGGAGATAGTAGCCCTGGCCTTGACCTCGATTCTGCCGGCCGGGGAGTTTCTGACGGAGGTGGATGAACAGGGACGAGAAGTTGTCCGGCCCGGCACATGTACGGAGCACGATGAACAGGTTTGGCCAGCATTCCCTGCGATCCGGTGGTTTAAATTTATCTACCCTTTGATCCTTAAGTTGTTTGCGGCATGTGCTTTAGCATTGACAATAGCTGTATGGATCGGGTATCAATAATCATATTTTTGAAAGTATTGAGATCCCGATTTTTTATATTAATAAACTGACAAAAGTCGTTATAACTTCTATTTTGGATAACCCGTCGGTGCCAGAGTCTTTTTTCTTATAAGTTACTATGGATCAGTTAAAATCTATAAAGGTTACGTAGTGTATCGCAATGAACAAAAACATTTAAGTCAGCTGGTTTCACTCACTTCATTGATGATTCTATTGATGATCTTGATGGCCAATTGCCAGAAAAACAGCCCTGCACCCTCTACCCTGTTTGAACTGCTCCCGCCTGAGCTGACCGGAATTGATTTTATCAACCATCTTGAAGAGAAACCAGGGAACAATATCCTTGAATCTGAATTTTTCTTTAATGGCGGCGGCGTAGCTGTCGGGGATATCAACAACAATGGCCTGCCGGATATCTATTTTACAGCCAATCAGGGCAGAAACGCATTGTATCTGAATGAAGGGAATTATCAATTCAGGGTTATAACAGATGTGGCTGGTTTGGCGGATGCAGTCGGCTGGTCGGCAGGTACCGCAATGGTGGATATAAACGGTAATGGTTTGCTCGACATATATGTATGCAAAGCTGGAAATCTGGACAAGGAAGAACGAAGAAACAAGCTTTTTATCAACAACGGTGACCTTACTTTCACCGAACGGGCAGCAGAATTTGGAGTTGACGATCCGGGATATTGTACACAGCCGGTTTTTTTTGATTACAACAGGAACGGATTGCTCGATCTTTTCATCGTCAACTACAACACAAGAACGTTTACCGGTTTTGATATCCGAACCATCCGCGATGAATATGATCCTTACGCCGGGGACAAACTATACAGAAACAATGGAGACGGAACGTTTACCGATGTCAGCAAGGAAGCCGGGATTATGCAAAATCCGATTGGATTTGGGCTGAGCGCTACCGTATCGGACCTCAATCAAAATGGATGGCCCGATATCTATGTAGCCAACGACTTTATGGAACGCGATTATTTGTACATCAACCAGGGAGACGGCACATTTCGTGACGAGGTACTCACCAGAACGGATGTAACCTCATATTTTTCCATGGGCTCTGACATAGCCGATATCAACAATGACGGTTGGCCCGATATTTTTGTAGCCGATATGCTCCCGCCCGATTATTCCCGGCAGAGAGTTTTTAAAACTCCGAATTACGATATTTATGATCAGTTGGTGGCGCACGGGTATCACCGGAAAAACATGCGTAACGTGCTGCAGATCAATAACGGTGATGGAACGTTTACCGAAGTCGGGCAGCTTGCCGGTATCGCCAAAACAGATTGGAGCTGGGCAACACTGATTGCCGATTTTGACAACAGTGGCGATAAGGATCTGTATGTCACAAATGGCTTCCCACGGTTTTACACGCATCTGGATTACCTGAATGATATTCTTTGGGAAAAATTCCCCGATGAAGATCTGCCCGACGATCCGGAGCTGCTCTACCAACTGGTACAACAAATGGAACCGGTGGAGATGCACAACTTTGCCTTCCGGAATCTTGGCAGCCTGGAGTTTGAAGAGATAACAGATGAGTGGGGATTGAAAAAATATACGGTTTCCGGCGGAGCCGCATATGCTGACCTCAACGGCAACGGTTCACTGGATCTGATTGTCAACAATCTGAATGAACCGCCATCCATTTTCAGAAATCATGCCAGGGAGCGAAACGGAAACAACTATTTGAAAGTTAAACTCCAGGGGGAAGGCTTCAATACCAATGGTGTCGGCTCCAGGGTAACTGTGAGCGGTGCAAATGGCAGGCAATTCTTTCAGGAAGCCTATCAGACCAGAGGATTTCAATCGACGGTGGAACCGATTTTGCATTTCGGTCTGGGGGCG
>SKRC01000166.1 GCA_007118695.1 Balneolaceae bacterium
AAGTGTTACAAACCGCCATGAAATGGTGCTCGGCTTTGCAGGTCTTCTCACTTGTTACATGTGCCGGATACTTACATTGAATTTCTATGTATGGTGAGTTCGATATTCGGTTTACCAGCACCCCCTTTTGAAGCTACCGTGTGTACACATCTTTTTTTATTGTTTCCTACCGCCAACCATGGTCGGTTTTCAGCACCGCCTCAGCATCGTGTGAGGGTGGGATTATAGACTCTATGGGATAATTCTCATATTCGTATACACGGTAGCTTTTGAAGGGAAGGAGTGATGCGATCCCGACCTGCTCTGCTTTTTATAGCGAGAATTAACGGAAATCAAAACTGTGTCTGAATGTGCAATTCCCGGTTCAGGCCGGTTATCCGGAACTGGTTGTTGCCGGCATGGCTGATATCCAGCCGGTTGTGATCCAGGAATGAGAGCGGGAATGCCACTTCTGTGCGTGCAATGCTTCTTTCGCCCAGGTGGATAGCATGAATTTCGGGATTCTGAATTTGCCGGTTGTTATCAAGGGTGCCACACAGAGCCACGATCTGCTGACCTTCGGGGATGTAGGAGGCATACGCCACAGTTGATGTGAAGCTGGTACTGCCAAGTACTTCACCGTCTTTCAATCTGTGAACCTGTGCCCTGCCGGATGAATAGAGAGTCAGATACCGGGCATCTTCAGTAAGCGTCGCCCCCCGCAATTCCATGTCTGTGCTGAGTTTTTCAATTTCATTGCCGTGCCTGTCGGTAATTATTACTTCATCATCCGTACCGGCTCGTTCAGTAATCACGGTAACATAACTGCCTCGACTGCTGACTTTGGCATATTTTATGGTTCTTTCACGGCTTGTATGGAGCTTTTTAAAATCACCTTCCCCTTTCAATATTCTGGCTCTCGATCCTTCCTCATTGCCGTAATTGATTCTGGGATTGTACAAAAGAATGGTATTGCCGGTAGGGTCTGTGGCAATGCCGGATGCCACTTCTCCGTCAGGACTTCCGGAACTGTTCGATACATTATATTTTAAACTCCCGTTCGAATCAAAAAAACTGAAGTTCGCTACATTATCCCGGGTAGTAAAACGTCCGTCGTTATAAACTTTGATTTTCAATGTTTCATCAAACGGGTCAAAGTAATCGAGTTTCACATCCTGAACCTTTTTCCCCAATCCATCAAAGAGCCAGGCGCGCAGGTCGTTTTCAATCAAAATGGCACCCAGGAATTTACCTTCACCGGAGATTTCAAATGAGTTTACATTCGGGATGTTGATCTGCCCGGCTGGCCCGGATACCGCCAGATTATTGCCTCTCACCTGCAGGTTCGAACGGTCGAACGTAAACGTTTGGGCATTATTCTCTGCAGAACTTCCTGTAGAAGTAACCTGTACATTCTGTGCCGTCACGGCTGATGAACAGAGAAAGAAGGGTATCAAAAATAAATATTTCATTAATAAAGCTTTGGTAAATTTTATATTGCGTCGAATTGCGCTGTAAGAACGTAAATTTCATACATACAATCATACATGTTTTTTTCTGTAATTGTTCCTGTCTACAACAGGCCCGGAGAGATTAAAGAGCTGCTTGAGAGCCTGACTCATCAAACCTACACCCATTTTGAAGTCATTATCGTGGAAGACGGTTCCGTGGTGCCCTGCAGGGACCAAGTGGCAGAATTTAAAAATAAATTGAACATCCACTATTACCGCAAAGAAAACAGCGGACAGGGATTCAGCCGGAATTACGGGTTTAAACGTGCCAAAGGTGATTTTCTTGTTGTTTTTGATTCGGATTGCATCATTCCCCCGCACTATTTTGAAACCGTATGCCAGTCGCTGCTCAGGGATCCGGTGGATGCGTGGGGCGGGCCGGATCGCAGCCATCCGGATTTTACGCCGCTGCAAAAAGCCATCAGCTATGCCATGACTTCTCCGTTTACAACCGGGGGGATACGGGGCAGGAAAAATCATATCGGGACTTTTCACCCCCGCAGTTTCAACATGGGTATTTCCCGGGAGGTTTATGAGAAAACCGGGGGCTACAGGCTCACAAGAATGGGTGAAGACCTTGAATTCAGCATCCGGATCATTCGCAGCGGATTCCAAACAGCTCTTATTGAAGAGGCGTATGTTTATCATAAAAGGCGTACCAATTTCCGAGAGTTTTTCAGGCAGCTTCATTATTTTGGCAGGGCGCGGGTCAACATCCGGCGGATATACCCGGATGAGGTCAAGCCCATTCATATCATGCCTGCTCTTTTTCTGATCGGACTTGTCCTGCTTGTAGTGATGCCGTTATGGAGCTTTTCCCTTTTTCTGTTGCTTTTGACTCCCTTTGTGCTTTACACCTTGCTTTTATGGATGCATGCCTATAGCCGGGATCGCAATCTGTATGTCTCCACCCTGGCTGTACTGGCTTCCTATATTCAGCTTGCCGCCTATGGCGCCGGGTTTTTGCAGGAGCTCTTTCGCGGGAACCGAAAAATTACAGAAGATTGATTTTTTAGCCTTGAATTCATTGCTTTCCGGCCGGATAACTTTTATATTTGGATTCTTTTGAAGATTTGAAAAATCGGCCGGTTTGGCCGGTTGTTTTAGCGGGGAGTGGCGCAGTCCGGTAGCGCATTCGCTTTGGGAGCGAAGGGTCGCAGGTTCAAATCCTGTCTCCCCGACTTGATTTAATGAATGGAAACGTTGATTACGTGAATGTGTAAATGTTTCCGTGATCGGATGCTGAGATCGGTGAATACAGGCCGCGTTGCGATTGCGAAAGCAATGCTTTCGCGGTTCAAATCCTGTCTCCCCGACTTACTTTGACTTATTGTAATGTCTTGTTGTAACGGATAGCAAGAGGCCTGATTGGCAATACATGGTCTAGAAGGTCGTTTTGAAACACGATAAAACCTCTGTTTAGAAGCGTTACTATTCAAAACGATTCCAACGAACTATCTGATGAGGCTAAAGACCCGGCCCCTTTTTGGATATAGCCGACAGGAGCGCCCGTAGCTCAATTGGATAGAGCAACTGCCTTCTAAGCAGTAGGTTACAGGTTCGAGTCCTGTCGGGCGTACATTACAGTGACCAGTATTACAGTGTGTCAGTGTGTCAAAACCCAGATTAAGGCTTCTGCCTTCTTTGAGAAACTGTTGACACTGAC
>SKRC01000078.1 GCA_007118695.1 Balneolaceae bacterium
GCCATGATGTGAGGTTTTGGCCTATGATTGGAATAATGTTTGCCATTGGTGTACTTGTATGGCTTGGCTGGATGCTCACCCGTGCGGAGATCAAACAACATTTCAACCCGGCAACAGGAAGCGGAGGCCGACTAAGGGGACGGAAGCGTGAAAGGTTATCCGGTTAAAATCCTTGTCATTGCGCAGCAGTTTCTTTATACAGAGATTTTAAATCATGGTAAACTTCATTTTATTGGTATAATTGCCAAACCGAAATATGAATGGGGGGATAAGCTTATGGTTAACTCCGTCACCCCAGGGTAACCGCAAAACCAACAAGAAGTGCAATGAAATGAACATGTCAAGATATCCAACTTTGTTAATTGATAATTTTAAACGAATCGGCAGTTTTACCGGAAACAAGGTCTTTTTTCATCAAAACGTTTTTCTTCCGATGGTTCTGGTTTTTCTTTTTGTTTTCTTAAGTGCATTTCAAACAGCTGAGGGTGACGATGCCAAAAGACCGAATATTGTCTTTGCTTTTGCAGATGACTGGGGTATTCATGCAAGTATTTATGAAACTGCCGGGATCAAAACACCGAATTTTGATCGTGTGGCCGAAGCGGGTGTACGGTTTGACAGGGCTTTTATGGATGCCCCAAGCTGTACTCCTGCAAGAGGAGCTGTGTTAACCGGGCAAAACCCCTGGAGGCTTGGTCCCGGTGCAAATCTTCACGGTGAATTACCGGCAGAGATCCCCGTTTATCCCGATCTGCTCGAAGAATCCGGTTATTTTGTTGGATACACACGGAAAGGCTGGGGACCGGGCAATGTAGAAGCGGGCGGACGTGACCGGAATCCCGCCGGGCCGCATTTTGATGATTTTGATAGCTTTCTGGAAAACAGGCCGGAGGGTCAGCCATTCACCTTCTGGTTTGGCAGCCAGGACCCGCACCGCTCAGTTCGACCGGGTGAACTCCATCTAGAGAAAGGTATAGATCCAAACGATGTAGAGGTGCCCGCAAAATACCCGGATGTCCCTAAGATACGGGAAGATATCGCCGAATATTACGCCCAGGTACAACGCTTCGACAGGGAGGTCGGCGAACTGATTGAGAAACTGGAAGAAATTGGTGAACTGGGAAATACCATGTTCGTTATTGGCAGCGATCACGGCTGGCCATTCCCGCGGGGCAAATCCAATTTGTACGATGACGGTACCCATGTTCCACTTGTGATCTGGTGGCCGGAAAGAATGAATGAAATGGGCACAGGCGGACGCATTATCAACGACTTCGTTCTGAAAAGTGATCTCGCACCGACATTTCTCGAAGCAGCCGGTGTTACCTCTCCTCCCCAAATGACCGGACGAAGCCTGATGCCGATTCTGGATTCAGACCGAGAAGACCGGGTTCAGAGTTACCGTAACTATGTTTTACTGGCAAAGGAGCGCCACCACGGATTGGCTCGTGAGGGTGGTAAAGGGTATCCGGGCAGAGCCATCCGGACGGAGGGTTTTCTCCTGATCCGTAATTTTGAAACTGACAGATGGCCGCTTGGAGCTCCGTATATCAGTTCAAGCCAGGGTATTTTTTCTGATTCTGATGACGGGCTAACCCGACAATATCTGATTGATCATGCAAATGACCTGGAGGTGAAGCCCTATTTTCTGCGAATTTTTGATAAGCGCCCCGAACTGGAACTCTACGATTTGAGGAATGATCCGGATCAGTTGAACAATGTAGCGGAGGAACCCGAATACCAGACGGTGAAAGCTCAGCTTTGGAGCTTGCTGGAATCAGAGCTCCGGGCACTGGCAGACCCGCGTATTTTTGGAGATGGGGATAAATTCGACGAGTACCCCTATCATGTCGGCTACGGCAAAGAGCAGGTTGACCCATTGCCGCAGCTACGGGAAGTACTGGGCTATGACTGATCATGCAAGATTTTTTACCCGCTTCCCTATTTTAATATCTTCGGTAGATTTAGCCAATGAAAAATCCACAATATGATCTGATACTCTACGGGGCGACCGGGTTTGTCGGGCAGATCATGTCGCACTATCTCAGCGAATTGTACGGCACGGACGGAGCCCGGCTACGGTGGGCCATTGCAGGCCGTTCAAAAGAAAAGCTTAGGTTGCTGCGTAATTCGCTGGGCGTGGATGCCGACGGCCTTCCTGTGATTGTTGCCGAAGCCTCGGATGAAGCGGCACTTGAAGCGCTCTGCGGACAGACTCTTGTGGTTGTTTCTGCAGTGGGGCCTTACGCACTTTACGGCGAGTCGATGGTGCGGGCGTGCGTCAGGAGCGGGACGGATTATTGCGATCTGACCGGTGAGTTGCAGTGGATCCGCAAGATGATTTCACGGTATGACAATGAAGCCCGGCAGTCCGGAGCACGCATGGTACACTGCTGCGGGCTGGATTCGCTTCCCTCGGACATGGGTGTCTGGTTCCTGCAGCAGCATGTCGTGGAGAGGTTTGGCAAACCGGCTGAACATGTGAAGATGCGGGTCAAAGCGATGCGAGGCGGCGGAATTTCGGGAGGGACAGCTGCCAGCATGATGAACCTGATGAAAGAGGCCTCGCGTGATGATAAGGTTCGTAAGGAACTGGCTGATCCCTATTCACTCTGTCCGTCCGGACACGGGTTCAGTGTCCGCCAGCCTGATGTGCGTTCACCCTCGTATGATGAGGATTTTTCAGCCTGGACGGCGCCTTTTCTGATGGCCCCGATCAATGTGCGGATTGTTCTGCGTTCTCATGTCCTGGCCGGTGCTCCCTATGGACAGCAGTTTCGTTATGAAGAGGCCGTGTTGACGGGTCGCGGATTGAAAGGCCGCACCAAGGCATACAGCAATGCTGCCGGCACCTGGCTGTTGCTGCTTGCAGGGGCAATATCGCCTGTCCGGTTGATTCTCAAGCGTTATATTCTGCCCAAACCTGGTGATGGGCCCAGTCCGGAACAGCAGGAGAGCGGGTACTACGATTTTCGATTTCACGGAACGACTTCGGACGGACACAGCCTGCAGGTGAAAGTAACCGGCGACCGCGATCCCGGATACGGATCAACAGCCAGGATGGTTGGGCAGTCTGCTGTTTGTCTCGCCCTGGATTTGCGTCCGGACCAACTTAAAGAATACGAGAAGCACAAAGGCGAAGGAGGTTTTTTGACTCCATCTACGCTGTTTGACAACCGCTTGCTGAAACGGCTCACAGATTATGCAGGCATGAGCTTTGAAGTAGTAGTATAGTTATCGGATAATTGTGACTAAACAATGTTCATTATCGTTGTCCCTGCTCTCCAATTTCCTCAAAATAGAGCTTTTTCATCACCTCAATTTTATCGGGATTGTCCAGCAGCGCCTGGTCGGAGAACATCATAATGCCGGATGTGGGAGGCCTGGAGCCTTCGAGCATTACCTGCCGGAACTCTTCGGGGGTGACAACATCCGGATTATCGTGCGCCTGTACAATCGGCCAGACCAGGGGATCATTTTCGGCGGCGGCTATGATGTTGCCGAGCCAAGAGGTGTAATCACTGACCCATTCGGCGGGACGGTCTTTCATTTTATGAAACAGCATGGGAGCAAGTACATCGGCTTTTTCAGCGAATGCTTCCACATCAATGCCGAGGGTCCGGTACAGGGCAGAGTCGTGCTCATCGGGGAACCATGAGCAATAAAAGATCCCGACCAGGGCATCGGGCCGCATATCCCTGACAATGGATTTCATGTCGGTTACCCAGCTGTTCAGAACGTAATTTCTCCAGTCTCTCCACTCCGGGTCAGCATTGTCCATGATCCAGCCGGCTTGCCCGGGGGTGTCACCATCAGGGATGTCGATGCCGGTATGCTCAGAGAATGCTGTAATACAGCGGTCGCAAAAACAGGTTTCCGGCAGGATCGGGTCGGTCGTTTCAAACTGGGCATGCCAGTGCACGTAATCGAGAAAGATGCCGTCCACATTGTAGGTTTGGAGGATTTCGCGGAGCTGGTCCCTTCGGTGCTCAATAAAACCGGGGTCGGTTGGACAGACCCCCATAAACCAGTCGGCCGGCGGTGATTGTTCCCCTGTCTCATCTATGGGCCATGCCTCCGGGTGATCTTCTACGTAATTCCGTCCGAGCAGCGTTGGGAATTCGACGAATACCCGGGCATTTTGTGCTCTGGCAGCTGCATAAAGAGTATCTTCAAGAGAAATACTGCGCACAAAAATGGCATTCAAACCTAGAGTGTCGAATTCATATCCGGCTTCAAGCAGTGTTCCCGGGTTACCGTAAACACCCTTAATAAATGGAAGGGCATCGGTTTCATGGGCAGAAGTATCGGCATCTGAACAAGCAGTCAAAGCCAAAATAACAAGAAATATGAGGGCGCATTGCAGTTTCGAATTGGCAGTAGTCAAAATCTTCATGGGCACAAAGCTTTTATTCGGTCAATATAGTCTACTGGCTTTCGGGTGATTTTTCACACCTGGATGTTCGTGTGGTTTAACACGTTTTAGTGTTTGAATAGTTTCACAAATCTGCGGTTAATATATTGATTATGGGGAAAAAAGGGATAATTATCCCGTAACAAAACTTCAAAAAATCGATCTATACTATACAAAATCAGTTATTTGCTCAATTTACAGAATTAAAATACATTACCCTGTGACATTGTCAGAAATACAAAAAACCGGCCTGTTTTAAGCCGTTGACAGAGTTTCACGATGAACTTATGGATGCCCCTATGAATAATCTGAGCTTGCTTATCCTGTCAGGCTGTTTAGTCTTCATTGGCTGCAGTTCCACCAATACCGTCACCATGAGCGTACAAAAACCGGCTGTAGTGTCCATTCCGTCATCGATGAAAAACGTGGGGGTGATCGACCGCAGCTTAACAAAAGATGAAGGTGGTGTTTTGCAGAGAATTGACCAGGTAATGTCGGTAAAAGGATCGGAGCTGGATAAAAAAGGGGCTCTGGCGGGGATAAACGGACTGGTGGAAGAACTTTCGAAAAACAACCGGCTCGAGACGGTCCGGAAACTGGAAGTGGAGCAGCTCGAAAACCCCGCATATGGCGTATTGCCGGCTCCTTTGGCCTGGGATAAAATTTCTGAAATTTGCGAGGAGCATGATCTGGACAGCCTGTTTTCCCTGGAGTTTTATGATACGGATACAAACATCGATTACAGCACGAACAGGGTTACGATCAATGGCCCTCTTGGCCTCGAAATTCCCGCCCTGGAACATCATGCCACGGTACAGACAACCGTTAAAACCGGCTGGCGGATCTACGACAATAACGGTAGAAATCTCATCGATGAATTTGTGGCGACCGAGACGATAACCACAAGCGGGAAGGGCGTCAACCCGGTTGAAGCCATCAATGCCATTACCGGCAGAACCGAGGCCGTTCAGACGGTAAGCGGCAACATCGGAAGAAGTTATGCGCAAAGCATATTGCCTTACTGGACCCGGGTGAGACGGGATTATTATGTGAGAGGCAGCGACAATTTTAAAGTGGCCAAACGCCGGGCACAGACAGGGAACTGGGATGGAGCGGCGGAACTATGGTATGCGGAGATAGACAATCCCAAAGCAAAAGTAGCAGGACGAGCTCATTACAATATGGCCATCATCAATGAAATAGAAGGTGATCTTGATGAAGCGATAGAGTGGGCAAGGATTGCATACGAAGACTATGGCGATAAACGCGCGCTTCGCTACCTAAGAACGCTTCAGGACAGACGCGCGCGAATGGAGAGGCTTCGCCGCCAGCAGCAGTAGACAGTGTTTTTCTCAACTGCAGCTGTAGATGGTGGTTTACTTCATCTTCAGTAGTAGTCAGAGCGACTGTTCTCAACTTTTCTGAACCCTCACGCATGCTGCACGACACAAGCTGCGGCCAATATGCCATGTTCCCTGCCAACTGCCACTGCTTTCAGTCAACTGTTTACTGTAAACTGCTTACTGTTAACTGTCAACTGTCAACTGAACTCAAACGTCACACAGTTCCACGGCTTCTCGGAGGCCTTCCATCGGATCCCGTGTTGGGATGAACTCCTGCCCGACATACCCTTCGTAGCCGATTTCAAGCAGTGCTTTCATGATCGGGGGGTAGAAGAGCTCTTGTTCATCATCCAGTTCCCGCCGGCCGGGCACACCGGCAGTGTGGATGTGACCGATCAGGTCGGTGCCGAATTCCTTGATGCGTGCAATGATGTCACCGTTCATGATTTGAACATGATAGATATCAAACAGCAGTTTTACATGGGATGATCCAACGCGGCGGATAATATCGGCACAATAGTCGATATCGTCGCCCTGGTAACCAGGGTGTCCTCTGAAATCATCGCCCTCGAATCTTGAATTGAGATGCTCAACACATATGGTTACATCATTTCTTTCAGCATACAGAGCCAGTTCTTTTAACCCTGCCACGGTATTATTCGCCCCTTCATCCGGCGGGATCACTCCTTTATCAGGATTATCAACATCCAGGTATTCAAATCCGGTAAAAGCGATCACGTTGGGAACATTGGCTTCAGCGCACTCTTCGATACGCCGTTTTGTGCGGGCAATTACTTCTTCCTGGTAACGAGGGTTATTCAGACCTTTCTCAAATGGGGGATCGGGCATACCGTTGACCGACATGCCACAAACCAGGCCATACTGCTGCATAGTGGGCCATTCGTCCGGGCCAACCAGTTCAATTCCATGACAACCCAGATCCACAGCAGCCTGGCAAAGCTGATCCAGATTCCATTCCTCGCCAAAATACATATACGGCCAAGAAACCAGAATCTGTTTGATCCGGTCGTTGCGAATAACAGCTTGCTCTCTTTGTTGCTCATTCTCTTCGGTATTCGCACACCCCGGCAGGGCAAACCCTGCCACCATGGCGGCTGACATTGCCGCGCTGTTTTTCAGCATATCGCGTCTGCTCAGCATTTTTTTACCGTTGGTATTCTTTGAATTCGACATAAATGATGGGTGCTTTGTTATTTGATGTGTTTGTCAGGGGAGTTCAGTAGTACGGCCATTGGCCTCATCGAGCATATCCTGGATAGGCTGATAATCCCAGTCGTCCGGAATCGGATCATCTGTGAGTTCAGCCAGCTGCAGAACATTGATGGGCTCAAACTGCAATCCGTTCGAAGGAACATCAGCCCCGCTGCTCCAGACGATGGCATTGGCGACAACCCTGCGAAACTGGTCGTGTCCCCAGTTCCAATGGTAGTGTCCACCTGTAAATCCAAATGATCGCCCGCCATTTGGCCGTTCGTAAGCCCAGGCAACATGCTGCTCTTCTTCATTTTCAAGGACAGCTTTACGCACATAAGGGTTGTTGGAATGCGGACCATCATCCCGCACCAGGGATTCCTCAGGTGGCAGATCCGTGAGGATGGGTGTTACATTCTCCATTCCCTCCCGGAAACGCATATGGTAGTACCATTCATCGCGAATCGAGAACGGTTCAACACCATTGTTAATTGGATGATCCGGATAATTGGTGAAATTGGCTGTCCAAAAAGGATTCACCGACCAGTGGGTTTCAAAATAGCCGCCCTGCCATTCCAGGAATCTGTTGCCCGGCTCGCCGGGAGGCACTTCCACAGCATAATGGAGGGTTACAAATCCAACACCGCGGTCCATCACGTGCTGAAAACTGTCCAGATGATCCATGATCGGGTGGCCGGGTCCGCCATTGGAATAGATAACCACGGCATCGATTTCATCAAATATGGACTCATCGTCCGGCCAGCCGCTGATCACAGTGGTTTGTACACCGACACCGGCCTGCTCGATGGTTTCCGCAAGCAGGGTGTTGCCCCCCAGATGTTCATGATTGCCAAACCCGTGCGATGGAGCACCAGCTATGAAAAGGACATGTTTCTCTTCATGAACATCTGCATTGCAGCTTTGAAGGAAAAAAAGTAACAGAGCCATCAGCAAACTTCCCGGCGATATCAGGGCTATTGGCACGGGATTTATTTTAGCGTGATTCATTCGAATATGATAATTAGTTTGTAGAAATTTTTATTTGATACCGGTCAATCCCTGGAATTTATCAGATTCCAATTCATTGATATAAAGCACAGAGCCATCACAGGTAGAATACTAATCAGTAATAAATACAAAGTATAACCCGGTGCATGTAAAACTATGTTAATCAAAACCGGGTCGATTGGAATTCGGGATTTTGGGCGTGGAATGTTAGCGCTATCAATTTATATTAAAGGCCGATTCGAGTCAACCAACTAACCGTTTTCACAAATTTAATTGAAAACCCGACCTAAAAAAAGGAATAAGGATGAAACGATTGATTAATCTGTTGAAGGCATGTTTGTCATTGATCCTGGTATCCAGCTTGCTGGTGATCCCTGCCAAAGCGGACACAATGAATAATCCTGACCCGCTGCAAGTGTTGATGATCACAGGAGGTGGCTGGCATGATTATGAGACCCAAAAAGATATGTTGGAAGCGGGATTGACAGAGCGGCTTGGAAATATTGAATTTACTATCGACATGGAGAGCGGAGGCGATGCCGATGTGAAGATATCGCGGCATGAAAACACCGATTGGGCAGCTGATTACGATCTGGTTCTATATAATCATTGCCATAGCCACGTAGATGATGTTGAGTGGATTGAGCGAATTGTTGATGCTCATGTAGAATATAAACTTCCGGCAGTAATGCTGCACTGTGCCATGCATTCCTACCGGGGGGATACCAGCAAATGGCATGAGTTTGTGGGTGCTCGCTCGCACCGCCACGAATCACATCAGCCGTTTACGGTAGAAGTGATGGAACCGAATCACCCGATCATGGTCAACTTCCCGAGAACCTGGCGCACGCCCAACGGGGAACTGTATGAGATCGTTGAATTGAAGCAGGGCGCAACACCGCTTGCCCGTGCTTATGGAATTGATACGAAACGTTATCACGAAGTTATTTGGACCAATGAATATGAAGGCGTAAAGGTTTTCAGCAGCACACTTGGCCATCATAATGAAACCATGGGACACGATGTGAATCTGAACCTGGTGGCTGCCGGTCTGCTCTGGGCTGCCGGTAAACTGAACGACGACGGATCGGCCGAATACGGTTATGGAGGGGATCGCGGTCTTGGCTGGATCTCCATCTGGGATGGCGAGTCGCTTGACGGATGGCGGGCCAGTGAAAACACCGAATCCTTCTGGGTTGAAGATGACAAGATCATCGTTGACGGCCCGCGCAGTCATCTGTTTTATGAAGGTCCGGTTGCCGGCGGCGATTTTGTCAATTTCGAATTCAAAAGCGACGTCTACACCTATCCGGAAGCGAACTCCGGTGTCTTTTTCCATACGCGATTCCAGGACCACGGCTGGCCGCAATACGGCTTTGAAGCCCAGGTAAATGCCACGCACGGAGACCGCAGAAAAACCGGAAGCCTGTATGCCGTCCTGGATGTGATGGACGATGCCCCTCATGACGATCATGAGTGGTTTCACTACTACATAGAAGTGGATGGGCGGGATATCATATTCAAGGTGGATGATGAAATGGTGATGTCTTTCGCCGAACCCAAAACCCGGGAAGGTACCATCAGCCTGAACCGGGGAACCGTCGCCCTGCAGGCCCACGATCCCAACAGCCGGATCTATTTCCGCAACCTCTACATACGCACTTGGCCAGATTAGTCGTGAGTCATGAGATATGAGTATTGAGTACAATGAGTAGAGTCGTGAGTCGTCTTTTGTCCTAATGGTATGGTGTGGAATTGTGAGACTCACAAATACCCAATTCCCAATACCCAATACTCAATTCCCAATACTCATATCTCATGACTCACGACTAAGCCAAATCATACATCACACAACGCCACAGCCTCACGCAAGCCTTCCATCGGGTTTCGGGTGGGTACGAATTCCTGTCCGACATACCCGTCATAACCGATTTCAAGCAGAGCTCTCATTATCGGCGGGTATTTGAGTTCCTGTGTATCATCGAGCTCACCCCTTCCCGGCACGCCTGCCGTATGAATATGGCCGATCAGATCGGTGCCGTATTCGCGAATACGGGCGATCACATCACCGTTCATGATTTGCACGTGATAGATATCGAACAGCAGTTTCACCCGGGGTGATCCAACCCGGCGTACAATATCGGCGCAGTAGTCTACATCATCGCCCTGGTAGCCCGGAGTGCCGAACAGGTGCGGATCGGGCTCGCGCGTATTGAGATGCTCAAGACAGACGGTAACACCGTACTTTTCTGCATGACGGGCCAGCTCTTTGAGTCCGTTGACCGTATTATCGGCTCCTTCATCCAGGGGCACTTCCCCTTTATCGGGATTGTCCACATCCAGATATTTGTAACCGGTGAAAGCGATCACATTCGGAACGCCGGCTTCAGCACACTCTTCAATACGCCGTTTGGTTGTGGTGATTACTTCCTGCTGGTAACGCAGGTTGTTTAATCCCCTGACAAAGGGAAGACCGGGCATCCCGTTGGGCGACATGCCGCAAACCAGGCCATATTCTTTCATCGTCGGCCAGGCATCCGGCCCGACAAGCTCAATACCCGCACAGCCCAGATCAACGGCAGCCTGACACAGCTGATCAAGGCTCCAGAACTCCGCACGATCCATATAGGGCCAGGAGGTCAGAACCTGTTTGATCCGCCCGTTTCGCACAGCCGGCAGGCCGGAATTTCGATTTTCGGCTGAGATACTGCCGGGAATGGCCACACCGGTTATCATGGCTGCGGTTATTGCCGCAGTTCCCTTTAACATCTCCTTGCGGCTAAGTTTGGTATTTTTTGGTTTCATCCGTTTTTGTTTTTGAATGCAATTGTGTATCTGATAAAAACTATTTTATTTAAAAAATCACATCCGTCCAAAATTTAAAAGTTACATTTGGTTGATTGGTTTGTTTTTAAAAAGCAGGATTTTAATCTACACATGAAATATTGATCATGAAAATATTATCCAGGGTGCTATTCATTTTAATCCTGTTCACCGGAACAGGTTGTCAGTCAATTGGTATTTTTACCGGCACTGATTTTGTTGAAATTGAGGGGATTGTCAGAGATTCCTCCGGAGATCCAATACCCGGTATAATTGTAGAAACTGAAGGGTATCAGGTGGAAACGGATAATGAGGGACGTTTCAGCTTAAACAATCTTCAACGCGGAACAGTCCGGTTGGATTTACACGGTGAAAAAGGCACAGGACGGTATTCAGTAGACCTGCATCAATCAAATGTGTTTCTTGCCCTGGAGTACCCGGTAAAAACCACAATCGTTCTGTTGCACGACAACGATCTGCATTTCAACTACAATCAGAAAGATGAATTTGTGGAAAAAATTGAAGAGATTCGGAGCCGTTTCGAAAATGTATGGCTGCTTAATGCCGGTGATACGTTTGTACGTCATGCTCACCGCTGGGCCATTGACGACACTATGTACTATGCCGAACGTAGTCGCTACATGATCGAGAACATGAATGCCGTGGGTTATGATCTCGGTGTTCCCGGTAATCATGAAATCGACTATGTTGGCTCGCATAGTGGACAAAGCCTCAATAGAGCCGATTTTCCACTCATCGCTGCCAATATAAATGTCGCCACAGGAAAACTGCCGCAATTCAAACCTTTTCTTGTCTTTGAAACATCAAATGGACTCTCCGTAGCCATTTTGGGCCTCACGACGGTTAATTTCGACAAGCCGGGGATTTCAGCCCGCGACCCTGCCGAGACCGCGGTTGCATATCGCAATCTTGCCAGGGAGCATGACTTGTTTGTTGCTCTCACCCATATAGGCCTTTCACAAGATGAAATCGTAGCCGAGGCTGTTCCGGAACTGGATGTTATTGTAGGAGGTCATTCACACACCTTACTGGAGACTGCAAAAACTGTTAATGGTGTATTGATTGCACAGGCCGGAGGCCCGCCACCTGAACATCAGGTCGACCCCGATTGGCCGAAATATCTGGGAAAGGTAACAGTGGTATTGGAAAATGATACAATAGTTGAGAAATCAGGTCATGTCATTACATTAAAATCTATGGTGAATGCTCACTGAGATCGGATATAATAATCAGAGATTTACATTGCATTGCCAGGGTTTTGCTACTGGTTGAAGATTTTACAATGCAATCATTTCCGGTCTATGGCTGTTATTGATTCACAGGTTCTCTGCTCAACCCGTGCTGCATGTTAAGTTAGGTCATTGAAACAGTTAATTAGATCTCAAATTTAACCCGGATAATGATAATTAACCTTTTAAAATAGATTAACTTGTACAATGACGACCGCCCAAAGTAGCGCTTTACCCCATCACAGCCTGCTTTTTATGTTTACATTTTTTTGGGGTGCCAACTTTATCCTGGCCGAAGTGGCATTGTTTGAAATGAGTCCGATATCCTTCAGTGTATCGCGGTTTGCCATGGGCGGGGTGGTCATGCTCCTGGTTCTATATTTACAGTGCCTGGCAGATGCAAAACGAACAGGCAACGATTTTCAGTTTTTCCCGACTATCGAAAAGGGAGACTGGTTCCGGCTGCTGCTGGTTTCCGTTCTCGGCGCAACACTGGCTCCCTGGTTCGGTATAGAGGGGCTTGGGCTTACACACGGTTCCCGCGCTTCCGTTTGGCTTGCCCTGGGCCCGGCCCTGAGTACCGGCTTCGGGTATCTTCTCACAACGGAAAAAATGGGGAAATACGGATACATCGGAGTTGTACTGGCCGGATTTGGAACACTTGTACTGGCATACGATGGCCTTCAGCCCGGCCGCGGCTTCTGGGTCGGGGATCTGCTGCTCTTTTTGGCCCTGACGATGACGGTGATAGAACTGCACCTGATCAAACCGCTGGCCAGAAAATACGGATCGGTAAGCATGGTCGCTATGCGAACTGTTATCGGAGGTTCCCTATACCTGCTGATCGCTTCACCATCACTGGTACAGGAGAGCTGGCTGACGTTCGGCTTCTGGACATGGTTTGCAATCCTGGCAGGTGGAGCTATCGGGGTGGGAGTCGGCCAGTGGGTTAAAGTGAGGGCATTGCGATCACTTGGTCCGACCCGGGTTGTTATCTATGGAAACCTGGTCCCGGTTGCCGCCTTCATCATCGCATGGTTCTCCATCGGAGAAGATCCCTCTCTGTTTGAATTGATTGCGGGAGGCCTTATCATTACAGGCGCCATTTTCATCCAGGTGCTGGATGTTATCACAAGAGACGAGCCGGCAACGTCGATGGACGATGAATTACCGGTAGTTTCCAGTGGTGATTAGGTAAAGTAATGCTTTTTTATTTTTTCCAATTCATTATACTCCAGTGTCGTGTCCTCCATGCGTTGTAGGGTAAGTCGAAGTGAAATATAAATTTGCACCTTTGGCCAATAAATACGAGTGCACTCCGAAAAGTCGAAATTGTGGGATTTAACCCCTTCATAACGGCTATAAAGGCCACTTTGATTGCCAAAATAGACTTTTCGGAGTAGGCTCAAAATATGGAGTCCAAATTAATTTGCGGATGACAAATATCAAACTACAGTTCGTGATCTGCCATTTAATGATCACCATTTGTTGTTTTACATACCAGGCATGGGGCCAGGAAAATCAAATACATGATCCGTTTGAGCTTACCGATGGCGATCGGGTTGTACTACTCGGCAATGCCCTGATGGAAAATGATCTCAAAAATGGTTATATCGAATATGCCCTTACCACCCGGTGGCCTGATCGCGACATTACATTTCGCAACCTTGGCTGGTCCGGGGATACGGTGTTCGGAGAAGCGCGTGGATACTATACCACACCGCCTGACGCCTATGGGCACCTGATCTTGCAGCTTGAAGAGGCTGCACCGACTGTCGTGTTTGTTGCTTATGGGGCAGTGGAAGCGTTTGAGGGTGAGGCGGGCATTCCCCGATTTGAAGAAGGATTGCTTCAGCTGATCGATAAAATCGGGGAACTCGGGGCGAAACCTGTGCTTTTATCACCAATTCCTCAATTTCCGGTGATCTTGTCGATCGAGGAAACCGCAAGACGCAATGAAATACTTCAGCAATATGGGCGGTCCATAGAAAAGGTTGCCGGCAAGTACGGGCTCCGGTATCTGGATCTGTTCCGTCCCATGCAAAAGATCGGCCGGCGCACTCCCATTACAATCAATGGGGTGCATCTCAACGAGCTGGGTTACTTTTACCTGGCCGGCCTGATAGAAAGAAAACTTGACCTGCCGCCACGCGAATGGGTTCTCAGCATAGATGGTTCTTCTGATGAAGTTGAAAACAGCGGGCTGTCCCTGTCAGAGCTGTCTGTTGACAGTGACGGTCTGGAATTTAAAATTGCGGCTGATCTGCTTCCCCTGCCCATGCCGGATCAGTCCGGAGGGTTGTCCGGATACGGCTATAAAGTGAAAATCACGAATTTACCAGATGGCATCTATGCGATGTCTGCTGAGGGCGGGCGGCAGGTGGGCGCCTCGGCCGGCGCGTGGGCGAAGGGGGTTGTGATGGGCAATGGAGCGGCATTCCGGCAGGCTGCCGTTCTGCGTGATCTTATCATTAATAAAAATGAATTCTTTTTCCATCAGTATCGTCCCCAGAACCGGACCTACCTGACCGGTTTCAGGTCTCATGAGCAGGGCCATAACGTAACCGAGCTGAAGCAACTCGATGAGTTCATCAGCCGGTATGAGAATCTCATAAAAAATCATCGCATCCCCGAACCACAGGTTTACCGGCTGCAGCGATTGGATGAGGAGGAGGCAAGAAATGATTGACCCGAAATTTGTAAATAAAACCATGATGATACCCGTAGCGACCCGTTTGATATGGATGAGAGACAGGCCATACGACTGGCCCCCGTTTCATTATTGTTTAATGATTTGCCTTTCAGTACTTCTGTTGCCGATCCCGACGGTTTATGCGCAGGATGATTTGAGGGCCATTCCGGACCCGGATCCGATGGTACAGAAGGAAATGTTGCATGTGGCCGAGGGGTTCGAGGTTAACCTGTTTGCCGCCGAACCAATGGTGGTCAAACCGATCCAGATGAACTGGGATGCCAAAGGCCGGCTTTGGGTAGCCGGAAGTACGGCGTATCCGCAGCTAAGGCCCGGGGAGAAACCGAACGACAAGATTTATGTCCTGGAGGATACGAATGGGGATGGGGTGGCCGATAAGTCAACGGTATTTGCCGACGGGCTGCTGATGCCGACCGGAATCCTGCCGGGTGATGGCGGGGTGTATGTGGCTAACTCGACCGAGATCATTCATCTCAGGGATACAAACGGCGACGGAAAGGCAGATCAACGCCGGGTTGTGCTGAGTGGATTCGGAACCGCTGATACGCATCATCTGATCCATACATTCCGGTGGGGCCCGGAAGGCAAACTTTATTTTAACCAGTCGATTTACATTTTCAGCCATGTGGAAACCCCTCATGGCGTCAGGCGGCTGGAAGGGGGCGGTGTATGGCAATTGCGCCCTGAAACACTGGAGCTGGATGTCTATGCACGGGGTCTTGTCAATCCCTGGGGTTTGCAGTTCGACCGGTGGGGGCAGTCGTTTCTGACGGACGGGGCCGGTGGCGAAGGGATCAATTATGGATTTCCCGGTGCTGCATTTACGGCTGCTCAGGGTGCGGAAAGGACCCTGGCAGGCCTGAATCCCGGCCAGCCCAAACATTCCGGGCTTGAAGTTGTATCCGGCCGGCATCTCCCGGAATCCTGGGCGGGAAGTCTGATTACCAACGATTACCGGGCAAACAGGATTAACCGCTTTGTACTCGAAGAACACGGGAGCGGGTTTACTTCCGAACAGGTGGATGATCTGTTGTGGTCGAATCATGTGGCTTTCCGGCCAATTGATGTAACCATTGGGCCTGACGGGGCGATCTATATCGCTGACTGGTACAACCCGATTATACAGCATGGGGAGGTCGATTTCCGTGATGAACGAAGAGACCAGCAGCGCGGACGAATCTGGCGGATCACGGCAAAAGACCGTCCGGAGGTAGAGCCGCCCGACCTGGTGAATGCGGACATACGCGAGCTGCTTGATGCGTTGAAACTTCCGGAGAAATGGACACGAACCCAGGCCAGGCAGGTGCTCAAAGAGCGCGGGAAAAATGATGTAATTGACGGACTGGAAGAGTGGCTGGGCGAGTTGGATTCCGGTGAAGAAGAGTATGAACATCATCTGCTGGAAGCCTTATGGGTGTACCAGGCAAAAGATGTGGTGAATGAGTTGCTGCTGACGGAGTTGCTGAATGCCGGTGATCACCGGGCCAGAGCGGCAGCACTGCGAACCCTCTATTACTGGCAGGAGAGAGTGGATGATGCGCTCGGACACCTTAAAATTGCCGTTGAAGATCCCCATCCGAAAGTGCAACAGGAGGCGGTAATTGCCCTTCGTCGATTGCGAATCGCCGAAGCTGCTGAAACAGCACTGGTCGTTTTGAACGGTTCGATGGATGAATACCTGGATTTTGCACTATGGCAGACGATTCGTGAACTGGAACCATACTGGATGGACCGGTTGATGGCGGATCCGGACTTTCTGAGTAATTCGAAACAACGGGCATTTGCCCTGAAATCGGTTGATAATCCTGACGCCGTCAGGCTGCTGGCCAGGCTCTATCGCGAAGAGCAGGTGCCGGAAGTGTATCACGATGATGTACTCCGTTCGGTTGCCCGCTGGGGAGACATTCCGGAATTGAATACTCTCTATGACCTGGCAATGGGTAATGCTCCCATTCATAATGATGGACGGGCTGCCTATCTCGCTGCTCTTGAGGACGCCGCAAACCGGCAGGATAAAAAACCGGATCGGGATCTGAACCGGATAGCAAGTTTCATTGAAAGTGATGATGAAGAACTATCGCTCAGCGCCGTCCGGTTGATTGGCAACTGGGGCCTGACAGATCACCGTGACAAATTAGAACATCTGGCAAACAGCAGCAACCGGCAAATGCAGCAAACATCCCTGAGGGCACTGGCCGCACTGGGTGATGAAGAGAGCCACCAGGTTCTGATGGATATTTCTGTTCACGGAGATTCTCCGGAATTGAGAAAGATGGCCGTAATAGAGGTGTCATCTTTTGATTCCCGGAAAGCGGCCGCTCTGGCGGTCGATTTACTGCAAAATTGGGAAGAAGGGCCTGATCCGGTTGAACTGTTCAGGGCTTTTTTCGGGCGAACCGAAGCCACTCGCGCCCTTGCCGATAAGCTGTCGAAAAATGAAATCCCGGAAGAACTGGCCAGGGCCGGAAGACAGGCGATGCAACAGGGCATTCCGTGGTACAGAAGGGGTGATGAGGATTCAACGGCCCTTGCAGAGGCTTTAGAGGCTTCCGGGGGCACCCTGCCGCCGGAACGGATGCCACAGGATTTGTCTGCCCGGCAGATTAATGATCTGGAACGGGAAGTGAGGACGACTGCAGATCCGGCCAGGGGCGAAAAAATCTACCGGATGAATACGCTGATGTGTATGAATTGCCATGCCATAGGGGGTGCCGGCGGACTTGTAGGCCCGGATCTGAGCAGCCTTGGCCGGAGTGCGCCGACCGACAATATCATCCATGCCCTTATTGAGCCAAACCGGAATATCAAGGAAGGGTATGAGCTGACACGGGTTGAGAGAGCCGATGGCAGTTCGGTTATGGGGACCCTGATTCGGCAAACAACATCGGAAGTAGTGATGCGTGATGCAGCCGACCGGGAAGTGGCGATTCCGGCCAGCCGGGTGGAGGCTTTGGAAACGGTGCCCGGATCGCTGATGCCTCCTGGACTGACATCCAGGCTCGAGCGGGAGGAGTTCGTCGACCTGGTCGGGTTTCTCTCGCAACTTGGTGAGCCTGGTGAATTCAGGGTACCGAACACGCAGGTGGTGCGCCGCTGGCGGGTAATGGATGATGATGCATCGGCCGCCGGATTAATTCGGGATAATGGTATGGCATATGCCGCTGAGGAGGACTCGCAACTGCGGTGGCGAAACACCTACAGCACGGTTGCCGGAAGTTTGCCGCTGGATGAATTGCCGGCTCTTGAATTGCAGCCCGGCCGGCAGTACAGTTTTCTCCGGTTCGAAGTGGATGTGACGGTGGCAGGGAATGTAGCATTGTCGCTGACATCGCCAGACGACATACAGGCCTGGGTTGGCGGGCAGCCGCTGGATCTGACCGCCGGTGGAATTCAGGTTGAGCTTGATGAGGGAACTCACCGGTTTACATTAGCCGTGGACAGGACAAATTACACGGCAGAAACCCTGCAGATTGAACTGCTGGAGGCAGATACCAGCCCTGCCCAGGCCCGGCTTGTACTCGGTAAATAGATTCAGGCTAAAATTGTGACTGGGATGGTGATCCCGGTCCTGCCAGAAAATAGCGGAATCGGAGTTAACGCCGCTTACAACATCCCGGCAAATACGTCAGATTCGGGACCTGATAGGCCTGCAATGAAACGATCAGGGTTACATGCCTTGAACTGAATTCAATTTTCTATGAGTTTTCCCGATCCAAAAATCCCGCAGGATTTATCTTTCACGATAAAAAATGAGGTAGCAGGAGGGGAGACCGGGACTAAGGAGGTCTGATGAATTTTGCGGATACATTACTGAATCAAGCCTTATGGTAAAACATGGGGCTATGGGCCGCTCTCAATGACTTCTCTGTAGGCTGATTTCACTTTTCTTCCGGCAATGGCTTCATTGACATTGAATAGGTGATCGCCAATTTTTTCAAGTCTGCTCAGATAATCAAGGAACATCACACCTTCTTTGGTTGAATATTCGCCTTTCTCGAGGCGCTGGTAGTGTTTTTCTTTCAATTGATCACGCATATCGTCGATTTTCTGCTCAATGAGAATCGCCCGGTCGAGGTTTACTTGTCCATTGCTCTTGTCCAGATTTTCCCTGACCAGCTGAATGGCATTGTGAATTAAATCGAGTAATTCACCGATTTCCCTGACTGCTTCCTGCGGAAGGGATATATCCTCCGTTTGCATTTGCTCGAAGGTTTTCGACATTTGGAAATAGATGTCACCAACACGCTCCAGGTCGTTGATCATGCTGTGCATGGCACGGATCCGGCGGGTTGCATATTCCGAAAGATTGAAACTGGAAATACGGGTCAGATATTCGGCAACTTCCAGTTCAATATTGTCGGTTATCTGCTCGCGTTTCTTGATCTTCTCCAGAAACTTCTCCTGTTTCTTCTGTTTTTTGAAAAAGAGCCCCTCAAAGCTGAAGTGCATTTTTTCAATCAGCCGGGCAAACTGCTCAATCTCCTTGTGGGCCTGGGCAATCGAGAGTTCGGAAGACGACATGAGGCCGGCAGATATATATTTCAACCGGAACGGGCTGTCCATATCCTTCTTATCGGTCTGAATGTGTTCCACAAACTTGATGATCCTGGGCACGAGAGCAAACAGGAGGATTACATTGAACACATTGAAGGTGGTGTGAAACAGTGAAAGAGCCAGCGTGGCATTTGCCCTTGAGGCTTGATCCAGATCGAATACCGATCCCGGCTCAGAGAGGAAAAACTGCATGACATTGTCGATCCCCACCAGGAAAGGGGTAAGTACCATCAACATCCAGGTGACCCCAACCAGATTAAAGATAAGGTGAAATCTGGCCGCTCTTTTTGCATGCACATTGCCAATAAGGGCTGCAATGTTGGCTGTGATTGTTGTACCGATGTTTTCACCCAGGATCATGGCCGCTGCAATCGGGAAATCGATCCACCCCTGGAAGAGCATCACCAGGGTGATGGCGGTGGCAGCCGAGGAGGACTGCGTGAGCAGGGTTAGAATGGTGCCAACGCCGATGAACAACAAAATGGAGGCAAACCCGAACCCGGTGAAAGAATCCAGAAACACGAACATTTCGGGGTTATCCTGAATGTCGGGGACGGCATTTTTGATGAATTCCAGGCCGATAAACAGAATCCCGAACCCGATCATCGATTCCGCCAGGTGCCTGTACTTCTCCTTGCCGAAAAACATAAATGGGAAAAAGATTCCGATCAGGCTTACGGCGATCGGGGTGATGTTCATCTTAAAACCGAAAATGGACACCATCCAGGCTGTGACGGTGGTACCGATGTTGGCCCCCATGATCACACCGGTCGATTCGATGAATGTTATTAGTCCGGCGTTGACAAAACTGACCACCATAACCGTCGTTGTGGTGGAGGATTGAGTGATCGTGGTTGCCCCGAATCCGGTGAGAATACCCTTCATCCGGGTAGTGGTCATTCCCTTTAAAATAGACCGGAGTCGGCTTCCTGCGACTTTCTGCAATCCGTCGCTGAACACTTTCATTCCGTAGATGAAAATCCCAAGGGAGCCTATCAGTTGTAGAAAATCGAAAAAAGTGTAGGTCATCGATTATTTTTGGTGAATCTGCTGTACAATATCAACAGTATCAACGGTCGAAACAAGATCGGTCCTTTATTTTGTATTTACCCCAAGTCGGTTGTCATTATCGGTTGCAAATATAAGACTTGTTAACAATTTATTTAAACGTATTGGCGAAGTTTAATCATTTGGTAACATCGGAATTATTTTTAGTTCATACATAGTTTTCTTTTACATGGCCTCTCATCATTCTATATTGAATGCCCCGGCAGATGAAACAGGTTGCTGATCTGCCAGAAAATATTAACCCAATACAAAATCTCCCGAATATGAACATGCTTTTGCAATTACCAAAATCCGTCAGAGTTATGTTGTCTGTCTTTATTCTATTCGTGTTTGTTGCTGCTTGTAATGACGTCGAGGCGCCAGATACTGCGGAAAATGTAATCGAATCGCCCAATATGGATATCCCGGATCAATATAAAATCGGAGAATTCGCGGTCGGCACACAGGCCTATACTTTTAACCGGTTTACTGTTTTCGAAGCCATTGAAAAAACAGCCGCTGCCGGCGGACGTGTGATTGAGCTCTATCCGGGACAGACGCTCAGCCCGGACAATGATATCGCGTTTAATCATGAGGTATCCGATGATATCATAGACGAGGTTCTGGAAAAACTGGAGCAGCACGACTTGAAAGTGGTCAACTTCGGGGTGGTCGGGCTACCCGATGAGGATGTGGCGCGGGAAGTTTTTGAATTTGCCCAAAAACTGGGTGTGCCTGCCATCACATCAAACCCAAATACACACGAAGAGATGGATTTTATCGAGCCGCTGGTGCAAGAGTTTGATATCATGATGGCAATCCACAACCATCCGCGCCCGGAAGATGAGGATTCGGATTATCGCATCTGGGATCCGGAACATGTGCTCGATCTTGTTGCTGACAGGGATGCCCGCCTGGGAGCGTGTGCCGATACCGGTCACTGGATCCGTTCGGGCATCTCACCGGTTGATGCGCTTCAGACCCTCGAAGGCCGTGTGATCTCCCTGCATCTCAAAGATGTTGACCGATTTGAACGCGAAGGCGTGGATGTGATTTTCGGCACGGGCGTTGGTGAAGTCAGCGGGGTCCTCCGGGAATTGCAGCGGCAAAATTTCGGCGGCCACATTTCCATTGAATACGAATCAAACTGGTATGAAAATGTCCCGGATGTGGCACAGAATGTAGGGTATATCCGCGGATGGCAGGAGGGAGCCGGGAATTAAATCCGGCAAATACAGCCTTGATCAAATATTGAGATGTTATCTGATCAGGAAACCGCAGCACCGGATTTTCAGTACCAGCCCAGTTTGAAGCCCCAGCGGCCTACATCATAAATAAAGGCAATTCCCCAGTAGAAAACGAAATAGGCTCCGCCGCCCAACAAGGCCATGGCTGTGAGCATTCGTGGTTGATGGGGCTTCTCCGTCGCCCACTGCATCATCCTTTTGCCGGCAAACCAGACCAGGATAAAGAAGAGCCCGAGAAGAACGGCAATCTGCCCCAATCCGTGGATGATCATCACGGCAGCGCCATAGGTCGGGCTTTCGGCTGTGGCTGCATAGGTCAGAAATTCCCTGAATACCGGGAAGGGCCTTCCAACGGCAAACAATCCAACCAGGAACCCAAGCATAGCCGCTTTGGTGGTGGCTGCGCTAAAGAATTCACGGGTTAAAGGAGACAGCCGGTTTTTATCCTTTTTCTCTGACTTTGTTTTTTCAGGATGGATGCCCGTTTATTTTCGGCGTCTTTATCGCGGGTCAGAGGAGCTACCAGCACGTCAAAAACCTCTTCCGGAAGCTTTGTGTACTGTTCGGTTACCTGTTCGGCCGCAATATCAAAATGCCATTCCACCCGCCGGGCAAAGATTTCTTCCAGATTCTTGATCGCCTCTTCTCCCTCTTCGCTTTCTGCGGTTATGCTGCGAATGGTTTTGATGATCTCCTGCTGGCCAAGCAGAAGGGTTTCCATCAATGCCTTGTTCGTGATCACAATGTTCAAAAGCACCTTGAGGATCTGCTGGTTGAGCAGGATTTTTTGCAGCGGGTGGTCAGGCGACTCCATTTCCTGCTTTTGTACCCGTTCGGGTAAATCATATACGCCGCGATGTACGCGGGTCAATAGATTCATGGAGGTCATTTCCGACAGAGCGCTTCTGGCATTGTTGTAGTCAAGATCTGTTTTTTCGACAATTTCCCGTATCTGCATCGATGCTCCATTCTCTTTGAGAACCTGCAGGATCTTTGCGCGACGCGGAGACAGAGAATTGGGTTGAGTACTCATGGGTTTACAATCTTAAAGTAATTGATTATAGTTCAGAATATATCAGCTTTCATCTATTCTGCAATTAAATTTTATGCATGGAAAACTGCAGCCTGAAAAACGGTTCCTGAAAACTGTTACAGTATAGCAATAAATCGGTAATTCATTTACATCACAACTACCCTTTTTTCCGGGTATCAAACCGGCTGGCCAATTTTATCGGGTGATTTCTATTGCAGCTCATTTTCCCGAGGTTTGATCATAATCTCAAAGAGTTTCGGTGTCATTAACGCAGGCCAGTGGAGCTGCCAGTCTCAACGGATTATCATCATTTTCTTGATTTTGCTCTCACTTCCGGAATGAACCCGTACATAATAGACGCCGGGTGCACTCCCGGTGAGGTTAAGGCTGACTTCCCTGCTGTTGACCTCTTTCTTCAGGATCAACTGACCCAGGACCGAGAAAATTTCCAGGTGGTCTATGGTCGCTGTGGAACGAATGGTAAATTGCCCCGATGATGGATTGGGATATACATTCACAAATCCTCTTCCGATCGGTGTGCCTCCGACATTCAAATTCACGGTAACCGGATCCGAGACATGATAACCTGCCCGGGCCCTGTAGGTAAAGGAATCTACTCCTGTCCGGCCGGACTCCGGGATGTAGGTAAAACTGCCATCGGGTTCAAGATTGACTATGCCGTGCTGCGGGGTTTTTTCAAGTACGGCACTGAGCAGGGTGCCGTCCAGAGACAGATCGTTAACCAGCAGGCCTTCTTCGGTCGGGATATGATTGACCCGATCGGTCGCAACATCATAGAAGTCGGTACGGGCTATCGGGTTGCCCGGAAGTTTGACCAGGTTTTCTTTAACCACATGGTACGAAGCTTTTTTATACTCAACGGCATCGAGGGCATGATTCCAGGTGTCCCACAAAAAACGCTCGGTGGTTTCCGCTTCAAATTCGTTATAAAAAATCCCAACACTGATACCGTCGGACAGCCGGGTTTCGGTATCAGGAGTGCTGCGGTCATCGTGCATCACACGCCGCACACTCGGGTCAACCACATTGATCAGAGTCCACGGAATCCTGATTTCAATGCGGTCGCTAAAAAGGCGGACACCGTCCAGGTTGCTTTCGGGCAAGTTAAGCCGGTTGACTCGTAGTTTGCCGATAAACTGGACCTCCTCTTCCGGGATATTGTTTTTCCAGCGTACGATTTTCCAGGGAGCCCCGTCTGTGGCAACAGATTTGTATTGCTGTTGCGGGGAGGAGGTGCCGTGCCAGATTCCGAACAGGTCGTAGGCTTCGGTAACATATAGTTCAGCATTGTAGTTTGTGACCATCAATGCAAATTCAGCCCGGTTATCCACTATGTGGCCGGACGGTAAAACCGATTCACCCAGGCCGGCATCATAGGTGTCGAGGGAAATCCAGACAGTATCGTCGATGGCCAGGTGTCCGGCGGTGTTCAGTGTCAGCCTCAGATAGGCAAAATCAGCACCCGCCTCAATACTTTCTACCGGGCACTCCTCGCAAAATGTCTCCCAAAGCCCGGTTCCGCTATCCTCTTTCCTGAATCCGAGGAGTCCGAAATTCTGCTCGGCAGCCGTCACGTTATGCCAGATGATGCGCCTGTCAGGGTCAAAATCAACCGGATCGGTGATCCAGGTGCGCTTAAACCATTCATCGATCCAGGCGAATGTAATACCGCCGCCTCCCCCGGCGGTTTCGATATTTTGCAGAAGCCTCAGGTTGTTTTCACCCTGAGCACGTTCATCATGCCCGCCATGATGGATACCGTTATGGGCAAAATGGGCTATGCCCCAGCTCGATGGATTGCCGATTTCAGCAATGATCAGGGGGATGTGTTCATAATGATTTTTCAGGTACGTGAGATAGCCCAGGTAGCTGTTCTGGCCCAGATGGTCAAAAAACGGGGTGTATTTGGGATCTTTGCTGATATAGTCCGGGTAATAGGGATAGGCATGATAGCTGATAAAAAAGCCGGCTTCTGCATTTAAGTAATCGATCTGTGCCAGGTCAACCGAGGCCATCACTTCGTGAGGGTCTTCCTCTTCCGGGTGGGATAGCGGGTCCAGTGTGGGCCAGCTTGAGACACTGACAGGCCTTTGCGTATTGTATTGATCCATTTCAAAAGCCACAAGGTGGTCCATGCGCTCTGTTAGCCAGGCTTCGGTAGCCTGCGTCTCCTCAATGGAAAAATATTGACCCTGATACCCGGTGGTGCCGGCATTCGATTCATTGGTCGTGATCACTTCCGGCGGATGAATTTCCCGGCCGATGATGTAGCCGATCATCCATTCAGACAGATCTGCCGTGTAGGTACCATGGGCCTTGCCCTGTTCTTCCGGGATGCTGGCATTTCCGTGGACAGCATTCACATTATCCCTTATTTCCCGGTCAAAGTCATCAGTCAGGCTGAACAGGTCGTTGTCATACCCATCCGGTTTATCCTTCAGCCAGATCCCCTGGAAAAAAAGAAGTGGATGATTCGGGTTATCCAGGTTGAATTTTTTGAGCTCTTCATAAAAACCGGGAAAATGAAGCGTATACAAACGGATGGTATTAAAGCCGGCCTCCCGGATCTGACGGAACCATCTGGCATAATCCTCACCTGTTGCGGCCAGGTCACCGGGGAATGTACCCGGCACAGCGACCCCGAGGTTGATTCCCTTGATAAACAGCGGACTGTAATCTTCACCATTCCAAACGGTGATATGAGTACTGTCGGTGGAAAAGGGAAACTGTTGATCAGTACCGCTTTCCTGGGAATACGCATTAGCCGCTGCCATCAGCAGGAAAGCGATCATGAGTAGCTTCATCTGTTTGAATCTGTTAGTAATTTCGCCTGCAGATATAACCCGTTGGGATTTGACAGGTAAATTAATGCTTTCTCAGAAGAAACGGAGAAGAACTTTGGCTTTGGTATCCGTGTCGGATAAGTGGTTATGGGAGAATCACCTGTATAGAATACCCTGTATAGATCCGGTGCGAGGGATCCTATACAAGTGTAAATTCCGCTTATTTCCGGCTTACTTAGGCCTCCTGCAAGTAATACTGTTCGATGAAGGCAATCAGTTTTTTGGCGTTTTTCAGTATTTCACTTGCTGTTTCCTGATCTTTGCCGTTGTTTCTCAGCTTTTCAAACCGGGCAGAGAAATCCTGCCAACTACCGTTTGTCTCACCGGTGAGCACAAAAAGTGTTTCAAATTTCCAGAGTGCTTCCTCGGATGAGAACGGGTCAACCAGCCGGTCATACAAAGGCACGCGAACAGCATCAGCCGCCGCTTCATAGGCCACATTGGATGCATATTCATACTCTTTATGATAGAGTGAAGCCTCGGCCTGTGCCAGTTTCTCTTTGGCAGTTTCCATCTTTGGTTTGGTTTCACCGATAGTGGTTCCGGCACATTCACCTTTAACGCCGCTTCGCACGGAGAACTCTTCATTTCCATGCCGGTAATCCTCGTAAAAGGAAGGATCCTCCTCGTAGGTCGGGACTTCCCGCAAATCCTGCAACAGATCTTTGATCGGGTCTCTGCCCACACGTTCAACAAAATCGTTGAACTCCTCGGCATCCTGTCTCTCCTCTTTGTAAAAGGCGAGAAGTTTTTCGATTACAGCCACACAATTTTTGGCTGGGTATTTACCGATGATGTTTCCGAATCGGGTATCCTCGCCATTTGTCTGCCCTCCCAAAAAGAGCAGGTGAGCTGGAATGTTTCTTTTATCCTTTGTAAAAGCTGCCGCATGAAACCCGATATGGGCACTGGCATGCTGGGCACAGCCATTCGGGCAGCCGGATATTTTGATTCGCATGGAATCAGCGAATTCCCGGTAAGATGCCAGGGGACCTTCAAAAGCCTCCGATATGGCACTGCCCAGGCCTTTCGCCGAAGCGATCCCCAGGCGGCAGGTATCCGCCCCGGGGCAGGTGGTCACATCCATAATGGTTTCCGATCCGGTTTCCACGAGTGTGATGTCCTGAAGGCTTTTGTACAGGCCAGGCAGATCCTCCTCCCGGACCCACGGCAGAAACAGATTCTGTTCAATGCTCACACGCAATTCACCAACGGAGTATTTCCGGGCAACGTCAGCCAGTTGCCGGGCTGTTTCCGCAGTGATGTCACCCAATTTCAGGCGTACGTGGACGCCTTTATATCCCGATCTTCTGTGGCCAATCAGAGATTCGCGTTTCCATTCGTTGAAAGACGGATCCTTGTCGATGCCGTTGCTGCTAACAAGCGGCAGTTCCAAATCATCCTCCGGTATCGGGTCGGCGGTCTCCGTGAAGTAATCTTCCAGCGGAACATCATCGATCCGCTCGAGCTCCTCGTCCACGAGCTTTACAAATTGTTCCCAGCCCAGTTTTTTGACCAGGAATTTCATTCTCGCTTTCATGCGTTTTTTCCGCTCACCGTACCGGTCAAAAATGCGAATCACTGCCGAGGCAAAGGTCAGCATATCTTCAACCGGCAGGAAATCCGAGTAGAGATGTCCCAGCATCTGGGAGCTTCCCAACCCGCCGCCAACATAGACCCGGAAGCCATACCGGGTTTCTCCGTCAATTTCCCGGGTTGTGGCCCAAAAACCCAAATCGTGAAACCGGACTCCGGAGTGATCTTCGGCGCATCCTTCGAATGCGATTTTGATCTTGCGGCCCATGGTCTGGTTGTATTTGTTGCGCAGGAAATACCGGACTAGCGCCTGGGCATAAGGTTGAACGACAAACGGTTCCGTACCGGAGACGCCCGACCTGTAGCAGGTTGTGACATTCCGCACGGTGTTTCCGCAGGCTTCCCTTGTGGTGATCCCTTCGTCGGCCAGGAAACGCATCAGATCCGGCGCCTCATCCAGGTTCACATAATAAAGTTGTGCAGCCTGCCGGGTCGTAAAATGAATGAAGCCGCTTGCATATTGGTCGGCTGCATCAGCCAGCCGGGTCAGCTGATCGGCTGTCATAAACCCGCCGGGAAGTTTGATTCTCTGCATCTGCACACCTTCCTGCCGCTGGGCATATGTGCCGAACTGTAGCCTGGCCTTCTGCATTTTTACTTCGCCGAGATCGTTATTTCGGAATTTTCGGATCTGTTCCTCGTACCAGGACATCTCCTCAGTTATGTTGCTGGTTAGTACATCTGTTTTTGGCATTGATCTTGTTGTGTTAAATTGGTTTTGTTTGATTCTATAAACTAAAAAACCCCGGGGATCTGCTGAGAAACCGGGGTTTGAATACCATATAAAAATTTGTTCAGTAGCTTACATCACAAATACTTATGGCAGGGCGCCAGTTTCGGGTAAGTACACATGATGCAACAACAAAGAGAGGCAACGGTCAGCTCCGTAAAAATTGCATTTCTCCTCTGTCCTTTCAGGACGGAAGGGTGAAGCCTTGAATTTGTCGTGTAATAATTGGTATCAACCATATTGCAGGTAAAAATTACTTTGAACCTTGGAATGATACGGTAAATTCAGAACCTTTACAAATACTGAGGTGAAATGTTGGTGAAAAATACGGGCTATTGCAGTTGGGGTCGGAATTGGCTCAACGGCCAAGAAAAGGTTTAACAATTTTATGGATTAAGATTATTTTGAGAGTTTTCTAAAGTCAGCTTTATTTCCATTTTTATCGCGAATATGCCATATTGCAGGTGTGCATTTGAAACTCCAAAGGAAGCCTTTGAGACAATTCAAACAGGTAGGCTGCAGGCTCACTGTTAAACAGTGGGAGCTTGATAGGCGATCTGTCAAAACTTATGCAGGTATGTTGACTGGCTTCCCGTAAAACCAGCAATTCCAGACTATGACAAAGAATATTTCCAGAAAAAATTTCCTTCAGAAAACCGGATCTGCACTGGCGGTTGCCTCGATCGGTTTTCCATCGATTTATATCCCGAAATCAAAATCATCAGACAGAAATAAGATCGGGGTCGCCCTGGTTGGCCTGGGAAGCTACAGCACCAATCAGCTGGCTCCCGGCCTTCAGCGCACCGACCACTGTGAGCTCCGCGGTATTGTAACCGGCTCCCCTCATAAAATTCCGGTCTGGCAGGAAGAGCACGGCATACCTGATGCGAACGTCTACAATTATGAGAATATGCATGAGATTGCCGATAACGATGATATCGATGTGGTCTATATCGTGCTGCCGACCGGATTGCATGCGAAGTATTCCATTGTCGGTGCTGAGGCGGGCAAGAATGTCTGGTGTGAAAAGCCATTTGCCATGGATGTCGCGGAGTGTCAGGCCGTCATTGATGCCTGTGAAAGCAACCGGGTTCAGCTTACCATCGGCTACCGCATGCAGCATGAACCCAACACGCAGGAGATCATCCGATATGGCAAAGAGCAGACTTACGGAGAGATCACCGGGGTTCGAACCAGTGCCGGCTACAGCGGCGGCGGGCATCCGATCGGAGACTGGAGACGAAATCCCGACCTGGGAGGAGGGGCATTGTATGATATGGGGGTTTATCCGCTCAATGCCGCCCGGTATGCCACAGGGATGGAACCGATCGCTGCCCGTGGAATACAAAGTTCCCAGCGCCCGGACATCTATAAATTTGTTGATGAAACAACAGAATTCGAGCTTGAATTTCCCGGTGGTGTCTTCGCCAAAGGGGAAACCAGTTTCGGTAAATCGGTGAATTACCTGGAAGTTGAGGCGACCGGCGGCTGGTACAAGTTGCAGCCGTTTCAATCCTATACAAGGGTCCGGGGTGAGACCAGTGATGGCAGGGAGCTCCCGGCTGATCCAGGCCACCAGCAGGCGCGTCAGATGGACAATGACGCATTGGCCCTCAAGGAGAACAAAGATCCCATTGTTCCCGGTGAAGATGGCCTGGCCGATATCCGGATCGTTGAGGCCATCATGGAGTCATCCGAAAGAGGTGGAGAATGGATTCAGTTGTAACAAGGGCCGGCAGGCGAACCTGTCCTGGTGTATGATTTCAACTACAAACCTGAAAGGCTGGTTTGATACGTCTGACAGGCTCCGGCTTTACTATTAAACTCAAAATTGGCATTGGAACAAAGAAAATTTTAACCGGAGGCAGAAAAGTACTCACGACTTTTGTGGGTTGAATTTATTTTACCACAATCAAACTATCAGGATCAATTTTTCAGAAAGAAAAACTATATTTTTTGTAAAGGCCTTAGAGAATGAGATTGTAATCATAAAAAAGAGGATTCCATGGATACAGGAAGTGGGTTCCGGCAATATGGCAGGTCTTTTCTTCTGCTTGCAATGGCGGCCGTTATCGCCTCGTGTTCACGTGCCTATGATCCGGCCATCGAGAGAGGAGCGGAATATCAATTCAGACAGGGATACCCGGAAGTGAGGATGACTGCACTGGGTTATCTGGATGAAGAGGGTGAAGGGGTGATCAGCATAGCTGCTGACATAACTGACGGGACGCTTATCTTCAGGGAGCGGGACGGGAAGAACGTGGCCGATATCGAGATTGAAATCAGGATCACCGGTATTGAAGGCTCTCATTATTCCGATACCTATACGGAATCAAAGACGATCAAAAGCGTGTCCAATGGATTCATCAGAAGTCCGGAAGTGGTGCAATTCCGCAGAGACAAGAAAGTTCCACCGGGCAATTATGAGGTTACCATTTCAGTCACCGATAAATCTTCGGACAGGAGTACGAGCCGGTCGACAAAATCATTTATCTCTGATCCGGATGAGCAAACTGTCAGCCTTTCCGCCCTGCAGCTTCTGGGCGTGAATCCGGACCGGCTACGGGAGGGATATACACCGATTACAACATATCATGCTTCTGCGGCAACAGACAGTCTCCGGTTTGTCACCCAGGTTACGAGCACAGAGTCGGAAGTCCCGCTTACCATAGAATCACGGTTAATCCGGTTTGAAGCTGATACAACTCCGGCAAGGAGCATGAGTCATCCCAACTACTCACCTTCAAGTTCTCCATACAAGGGAATTGATTTCAGAAATAAAGATGTCATTGATCAGACCCGGCGGGAGCTTGACCAGCCCGGCAGTGTTATGATCGAGTTCCGCCACAAGCGGCCCGGCAGGGGCAACTACCGGTTTGAAGTAAGGGCTGAGGGGTCCGGTGCGGATGAGGAAGAGTACAGGGCACGGGATTTCAGTATCAAAAGCGAGAACTTTCCGCACATCAAAAATCCCAGGGAACTGGCTGAGCCCCTGGTGTACCTGATGGGCGACCGTGAGTATAGGGAGTTGATGTCTATAGAAGATCCCGATTCGCTGAAAGAAGCTGTCGACTATTTTTGGCTCTCAAATGTCGGGAGCATAGACGGAGCCCGGCAAGTGATTTCCCGGTATTACGAGCGTGTGGAGCAGGCCAACAAACAGTTTACCAACTTTAAAGAAGGCTGGAAGACCGACTTGGGGATGATCTACATCTTATTCGGGCCTCCCTGGTATGTAACAACCCGACTGAATCGCATGCATTGGGCCTATTCCTACGACAGGGAGAATCCCAACTACAACTTTATATTCGAGCGGCCCAGAATGCCCAATGAACATTTCCCTTTCAACCACTACCTGCTGCAGCGAAGTCCGAACTATTTCACGGTTCAATATCAGCAGGTTCAGGGCTGGCGAACGGGGCATATCGTGCTGGCGGTCATGTAAGGGAATATTTCATGGTGAAAAATCAAGTTTAACTCAATTCTTTATTAAAATCCTGTAACGGATTGCCTTCTGAGTCGTCATTTCATTACCATTAACGGACAATGCGTTAACCAAATAAAATTATCTACATATGGGACGGGCAATGCTGATTTTATGTGCTGGCGCCCTCATAGCTGTTGGCTTTATCAATATCTCTACCTCTCAACAGGGCAAGGCACTCACGGAATATAATGTAAATTACGCCGATTTTATCATGGCCAAGAATGCGGCCCACACGGCGATTCAAATCTCCATGCAAAACATCAACCAGGACGAAAACTGGGCGGATGAACACAATAAAGACAACCCATGGGAGACTACCATTGATGGCAGGGAAATTGTGCTTTATACGGAATATGAAGAAGCTTCAGATTTCTGGGAGCCGGATGACTTGCGGATGATTTCCAATGCCAAACACGAGGATATCGCTGTGGAAGTAGTCAGTCAATACTTGAAAGAGCCATTCAGTTCACTGGTCCCGGATTTTGAGGGCGCCTTGCAGCTTCCCAC
>SKRC01000210.1 GCA_007118695.1 Balneolaceae bacterium
ATTTGGATCAAGGGAACAATGAGTCCTTCTGTGTTATATCCACTGATTTCAGTGATATACTGCGGATAGATCATGGCCAGTGTAGCAGCGGCAATCACCCATACTGTAAAGGCAAAACCTTTCAGATAGCGGAAACCCCTTATGCCGATAAGAAGGAAAGTAAAAAATAATATTACCGGTATACCCGTCTCCGATCCGTAGCCGGCAAAAAGCATGATGAGGATCACAGCAAGAGTTATTCCCGCAAAATACAAAGCGATCCTATATAGCCTGTCTAAGGTATTCATATGTATTTTAACTATCTATGATATGATATTTAATTGATGCTTCCGCTCGAAACTCATCTCCAGCGTCGGGTAGCAATTCCGTTCAGATCATACACGACCCTGCCGGCGCGAATCGTTACTTCAGTCTCCAGTTTTTGATCCCCTGATTCGACACCTCCCGCTGCATCAATAAAACCAAAGTCACCTTCACGGTGGCGAAACACAGCAATGTCCGCTTCAGCTCCTTCACTCAAATGACCCAAATCTTCACGTTGTATGACCTGCGCAGGTTTCCAAGTCGATGCCTCAATCGCTTCCTGTAACGGCATTCCGAGATTAAGGAACTTCGATACCACATTCAGCATATCTTTCATCCCGGCATTCATGCTTCCCGTATGTATATCCGTGCTGATCGTATTGGGCCAGAAACCCTGTTGCGTAGCAGGAATGGCAATGTCATAAAAAAAACTGCCTCCACCATGACCGACGTCAAAAATAAACCCATTTTGCTGAGCATCCATCCAGTGAGTCCGGAGTATCCCCTCCTCATCCACAGCTGCCTCTTTAAACCCGGGACCGACTACAGGACTGCCGTATGTATGCGTAAGAATATCACCAGGTCTGTAAATGTCAAAAAACAGTGTGTCTAACGGAAGGGGGATATCTGATAATCCCAGATCAATCATCACGGGTATACCGGCCTCTACCCCGGCTTCGGCGGCTCTATAGTGAGGCTCCCAGTTGTAGCCGCGGAAGTGGGCAATTTTCACACCAACAATTTCATCATGCCGGCCGGCAGCCAGAGCGGTCATCTTCGGATCCATATCATTGATATTCTGCTCCGGCAGGCCGCTCATGCCATCACCCACAATATTAATAAATGACAACACACGCGTACGTGACCGGTCGATTACCTGTTCTTTGAAATGTTGAAAATTTCTCCAGCCGGCGCCTCCGACATCCACGGCTGTTGTCACTCCGGACCGAAATGTAAATCCGTCCGGGGGAAGGGAAGCAAAACTGTTGCTGAGATACCTGTTGGGTTCGGTGCCCCAGTAATAATGAGCATGTATATCAATAAGACCCGGTGTTACATACAGCCCGCCGGCATCCACCACCTGACCGGCATTTTCAGCAGAGATGTCCTGGGCTACCCTTACGATTATACCATTTTTAATGGCAATATCCATTGGAGAGTCAATTCCGTTTTTCGGGTCAATGACATGTCCGCCCTTCAAAAGCATATCATACGCCTGCGCATTCGCATGATCCGGATTGCCGGTAAATATGGATGCCGTTAAAAAAAACATGAATAAAACACGTAATATTCTCATAATCTTTATTATTAATTTGTATGATGGGTTAGTTTGATGTCAATGTTCGAATGTCGGATAATTGGTATAAAAACCCGCGAAGTTTACTTGGTTGATCAGCAGCCATTATCAAAAACGGGATGTAACATAGAGAAAAACTTCGCGGGTTTAACCGTCATTATACTGCTGAGACCGCATTAGTTATACTTTTTCTTTTAAACAGTTTGCTCTAAAATTTCTTTAGTCCGGTGCGCAACGATATTCACTTCCTCCGGCTTCAGCATAAACATATTGTAAATTATATCTTCCCGGCCGCCCAGAGTTTCTATAGAAGGATGACCGTAACGAAGTTGCTGCACGACTTCAGGAGGTGAAATTCCGACAACTGACTCATCCCAGGTTATTTTCAGATGAGGGACATGATTAGCGATTTCCGGGACATATTTTTCCGTTTGGACCGATGGGACTGTGCTCACGACAGAGGCAATCCTCTCCGCGCCCCGCTCCCACTCCTGCCACTCTTTTTCATGGTCTTTCGCCAGATAAATCTCCAGGGCTACCATCATGCCCAGAATCTCTTCCTTGTTCACTTTCATGCCCCGGCCGATCGACCCGTATGGGCTGTGATTCATTCTGGCTGCTTCAATCAGATCTTTGCGGCCAAACAATAGCCCCGCACTTTGAGGTCCCTTAATTCCCTTTCCTCCGGAAAAGGTGACCAGGTCAAAACCCAATTCAATATATTCAAACAAGCGTCGTACCGGTGGTACATCAGAGGCGCAATCATTAAAAGTAGGCACATTGTATTGCCTGCCGATGCTTACAAATTCTTCCCGGCTGATGCTTTGATTCGGGGAGGCATTGAAATAAAAAGCCATAACCGTATTCTCATTTATCGCTTCACGCATCTGCTGAGGTCCCTCAACTTCCACCAGTTTTACCCCGCAGGCCGTGAGCTGCTGCTCGTATATCCGGTGCCCTTTCGGCATGACAACCTCCCGCTGAGGTCCGGGAAGATTTGGTATCATCCGTATCTTTTCCCTGTCTTTGCCGGTAACTGTGGCTGCCGTTGCAAGCTGAATGGCTGATGCTGCACCCGCCGAAACCATCGCATCCTCACAGTTGAGCATTTCTGCTATACGCTCACCTACTTTTTCATTCAAGTCAATTAAACTGACGAACTGCCGGGAAGCAAAATTCATTGCTTCCATGACTTCGGGTGGCATCAATGAGCCTGTTAACGTTGTAACAACACCTCGTCCGTTAATCACTGGGCGCAGCCCCAGTTCCGTAAAATAATTCCGATTGTAAATCGGCCGGATCTGTCCGGTTCCGCTTGTTTTCCCCAGCCATCCAAGGCCCCCGGCCAGTGGAAGAGAGGCCATCATTTTTATGAGTTGTCTTCTGCTAAACATATGATACCTTTTTTTTCTTTATTTATTGGCTGAAAAATTTCTATTCTTTTAACTGTACAATCATTTCAATCTCGACAGGAATCCCAAAAGGCAGAGAACCCATCCCAAGGGCTGAACGGGCATGTTTTCCGTTCTCCCCAAAAACTTCCACCATCAGGTCCGAAAACCCGTTAATCACCTGAGGATGTTGGGTAAAATCCGGATCGGCATTTACCACTCCCAATACCTTTACAAGCCTCTTCACTTTATTCAGATCTCCAATTTCGGCTTTCAAAGCAGCCAATAAATCTATACCTGTCAACCTCGCAGCTTCATACCCCTCTTCCACCGTCAAGTCCACACCCAATTTACCGGTCATATACCCTCCTTCTTCCATTACCGGCCCGCGTCCGGAAAGATAAAGGATATTATCCACGCGGACGGCTCCGACAAAATTGGCAGACGGTTCACCCGGTGTCCTCAGATGAATTCCAAGGTCTTGGATACGTTGTTCGGCGTCTACACGTTCTGTTTGATTTTCGGACACATCCTGCGTACAGGCGCAAAATATTAATACAAAAACAAGTAACCCTGATATTTTCAACATGATTAATTATACTTAAATTAAAATTATTATTTTTCTATTTATTTCTTTGTAATTTATATTATAGAATTCCATATTTCTGATAAGCTTCAGTTGCCTTCATACCCGCTTTAATCGCGTCTCTCGAAATATTTTCTGCATTAACCTTCTCTGATGCATTTTTAATCACTTCCTCTTCTATTTCCTGTGGAATAACCACAATCCCATCCTCATCTCCATATACTATATCTCCGGGTTTACATACTACATTATCTATTTCTACATTTACATCTATATCAACAACACGTTGGCGATTTTGACTATCATAGGGACTTTTACCAGTTGCAAATACAGGAAAATTCATAGCTCTCATCTTTTCTATATCCCGAATACATCCATGAACAATAACTCCTTCACATCCACTATTCATTGCAGCTGTTGTTAACAGTTCTCCCCATATGCCAGAGCGAACAGATCCACCCGCAGCACAGATAAGAATATCTCCCTGCCGGCAGGAATCGACCGCTTGCAATTCCAATTCATAAGGATTCTCATCCTCATGATACATATCCACCCATAAAGTCGTCTTACAACGGCCTGTGATCCTGGGGAGGCCTGTAAAATTATAGAAATGAGTGGTCAGGGCCTGATGCCGATACCCCATACTGTCCAACGCGTCGCAAATTACAGCTGAATACAAATTCTCCATGCTCATTTTTAATTCAATTACTTAATAAAATTAAATAAAATCATATATAATATATGTTTATAATCAATGTATATGAAAATATCAGCTCCTAATCCTCGATCCCGAACAGTCCCTGGCGAATATGTTTGTATTCGAACCATGCCGGATTCACAGCCGTAACACCGGGACTGTCCACCGGAATCATCAGAGAGGTGAGAGGTTCAAATGCCGCTCTGGGTGCAATAGCACCTTTGGCCACGATGATTTTCTGACGTTCAATGTAAACTCCATTGGAGATCAATTGGTGTGCACTGTTTGGACTCGAGCGTCTGGTTGTTAAAAGAAGTAAATTAGGTTCATCCAGAGTAGATCCATCCAGGTGAATCACTGCCGTATGCCCCATATCCCAATAACGCCCCCCTCCATGCCGTATTTCAGTTTCTATATATTGACCTATATGCAACGACCGTACATGCCCTTGTACCCGGACAGATTCCCCGTGCATGTCATCGGTTTTTCCGCCCACCTCAAAATCAAACGGTTCCCCGATACCTGCATTCACAGCAACTTCATAAGCTTCCGGGTCAGCGATGACCATAACCCATCCCTGGGCGTTCTGCTTTAACAACTCTTCCAGCAGAAACGTACTGTCTCCGGCCGATCCGCCCCCGATGTTGTCGCCCATATCAATCAGCAGAACCGGACGACCTTCATGCTCCATCGCCTGCTTCACCGCCTCGGCTGGCTGTGGATTATCGAGAATGGTCTGGTGCCGCGTCTCCCACAACATATCCGAAAGACGTTGCGCCTCTTTTTCTGCCAGATTGCGATCATTGTCAGTGACGACCACAACGGAAGGCCCCATGGCTGGTACATCGGCGTATTGGTATCCTCCTGCAACGCTCACAGCCAGGACCTTCTCATGTTCCTCCACTATCTTGCTTTCGCTCGTTACCGGCAGCAATGGCTCATCAAAGGTCGATTGAAAGACAATGTTATAAACCATGGGTGGTTTCAGCACCACCTGAACCGGTTCAACTTCGCCACGTACAATCTTCGCCATGATCTCTGCTGCCTGAAAGCCACGGTCGAACGTATCGATGTGGGGGTTTTCCTTATATGTAATAAGTACGTCCGAGTATTTAACTATCTCCGGGGTGATATTGGCATGAAAATCATGGGTGACCACAATGGGCATTTTGGGACCAAATGCCTCCCGCACACGCCGCACAATTTCCTCATCGCCGCTGGGATAACTTTCAACGATCATAGCTCCATGCAAATCCAGCAGAATACCATCGAGTTCCGGAATACGACGGAGGTGACTTAAAATCTCATCCATCATTACGTTAAAGGCATGGTCAGTCACGGGTCCCATGGGAATAGCTCCCGTAGATAATCCGGGAATTAATTCAAGCCCAAAATGTTTTGCCCCTTCAATATACCCGGCTGCTATTGTTTGCGTATTGGCACGTTCAAAGTAATCTTCTGATTGTCCGAGGTAATTACTCGGATGAAATTCGTCGAGTGTCGTTTTGCGACTGCTAAATGAGTTTGACTCATGCCAAATACCTGCAACACCAATCCTGGGTTTTCCCTCTGTAATTTTATGGGCAACAGGTAAAAGCTCAACTGAATTCAAAAATGATTTTTCGTCTATTGCAATCCGTTCAGACGGTTTCTCATTTACACTGTGAATGGAATTTAAACCATAACCTGACAATATCATTAATAGAATACTGAGAGCCGTACTAATAAGTAATTTTTTATTCATATTTATCAATGCAAATTTTTTAAAGCTCACTTTTCATACTTGTCTTTGCCGACATTATATGCCAGTACATCATTGTCAATTCCGCCTTCTCTTTATTCCCTTTCGTTCATACCGAACAGTCCTTCACGAACATATTTGTATTCGAACCATGCCGGATTTACGGCAGTGACCCCAGGACTGTCGACCGGAATTAATTTCGAAGCAATCGGCTCGTAAGCAGCCCTCGGTGCAATTGCACCCTTTGCCACGATAATTTTTTGGCGCTCTACATAGACACCGTTCGAGATGTATTGATGCGCACTGTTGGGACTCGACGGGCGCTGGGTTAGCAACAACAGATTAGGTTCATCGAGTGTCGAACCGTCCAATTGAATAACCGCCGTATGGCTCATATTCCAAAAGGATCCACCACCATGGCGCACTTCCGGCTCGTAATACCGGCCAACATGCAACGACCGCACATGACCTTGCACCCGGACAGGGGCACCGTGCATGTCATCGGTTTTTCCTCCCACCTCAAAATCAAACGGTTCACCGATACCGGCCGCTTCGGCCACTTCATAAGCCTCCTGGTCGGCGATCACCATCGCCCATCCCTGTGCGTTCTGTTTCAGAAGTTCTTCCAACAGGAATGTACTGTCTCCGGTCGAGCCGCCGCCGATGTTGTCGCCCATGTCGATCAGCAAAACAGGCCGCTCGTCATGTTCCATGGCCATCCTCACCGCTTCGGTCGGATCCGGTTTGCTAAGCGTGGTCTGGTGCCGGGTCTCCCACAACATATCGGAAAGACGATCGGCCTCTTGTTTTGCCAGGATTGGGTCGTCGTCAGTAACCACGATAACAGATGGGCCCATCCACTCCACGTCGGCATACTGGTAGCCTCCGGCAACGCTTACAGCGAGAATCTTCTCATTCTCCTCCAGTCGCTTACTTTCACTTGTGATTGGCAGCAGTGGTTCGCGGAAGGTAGATTGAAAGACAATATTATAGACCATTGGCGGTTTCTTTAAGACCTGCACCGGATTTACCTCTCCCCGAACTATCTTCGCCATGATTTCCGCTGCTTGGAAGCCCCGGTCGTAGGTATCTACATGTGGGTTTTCTTTAAACGTGATGAGTACATCCGTATATTCGACCATTGCCGGTGTGATATTTGCGTGAAAGTCGTGAGTTGCGACGATCGGCATGTCGGGGCCAAATGCCTCGCGTACCCGCCTAGCGATCTCCTCATCACCACTTGGATAGCTTTCGACCACCATGGCTCCGTGTAAATTCAGGATGATGCCGTCCAGTTTCGGAATGGCCAGTAGCTGTGCAAGAAGTTCCCCCATCAGGGTCTCAAATGCATGATCTGTCACCGGCCCCATCGGACGGGCACCTGTCAAAAGTCCTGGGTAGAGTTCCAATCCGAATTGTTCGGCCCCATCGATGTAACCGCCTCCCCTCGTAGTCGAATTGGCCCCGGAAAAAAACCTTTCTTTCCTATCAGCCGGGTCCTCACCGATACGGGCTCCGAATCGCTCTAACGTAGCACTCTGTGAACTGAAAGAGTTCGATTCATGGGAGATACCTGTCACAGCAATGACCGGTATATTTTCCTTATGAGCAAACTCTCCAACTGGTATTACTCCAACAGAAGTATTGACATTTATATCCTTTATCACTTCCACAGACGGTCGATCCAGTTCAATTAAAGTGTCAGATTCTGTGTATCCGGTTATCATATAGGCTGTCCACATAACTGCCATTAAAATGAAACCTGAAAAACTAATTTCTTTAGTCATTATTCGCTGTTCTTTTCTTTATTACACTTTAAATGGTAAATGAATTTCGGCTTCATTTATCTGAATCGATCCTGAATGATAAAGTCGTACTTCTCCTCATATCCCGGAGGCGGCCAGGCTCCGATGCTCGCCCCTGTTGGCCGCGGGTTGGGCGGCAGGATTGCATAGCCGTCCTCGGCCGAATATTGTATGTCCAGGAAGGGGGTCCTGATCACCTTCTCGCCCTTGGCAATGGAACGAATGCCGATATCGATAAGCCCGCTTGTCAGGTAGTTCCGGCCCAGCGGGACCGGTTCCCTGCCGCTCACGATGAACTTCTGAATGTTCAGCGTCAGATAGCTGAAATGTGCGAATATCGGACCCCGGGAAAGCACGAATTCCGTAGCGACCGTTTCCCCGTCGGCTTTTGCCGCATAAGCCCATCCTGAATTTACATATTCATCCAGCATCAGAATCGCACCCTTCAATCCGTCATTGTATTCGATGACCACTGCCCTGGGATTACTGACCACTTCTCTCAACGAACCGGATGCCCTGCCCTGAATACTTTCACAGCCCGCATCAACCAGCTCCCCGGATATGGTACCGGCATCAATCGCATTCCAAACGGAATCCCCCTCCAGGCCCTGAACGCTGGCCACTCCGGTCTCCCCGCCGGCCCGGCGCTCGACCATGCACTGGAGAATTTCCAGCACGTGATGGCCGTAGGAATCCAGCGTAGCGTAGCCTATGGCCACCGCCTCGGTAATCTCCGTGCCAAGGGGATGCACCAGCATCGGGTCGCGCCAGCAGTAGGCCAGGGACGATCCCGCCATCATCGGAACATTCAGCTCTTTCGAGCGGTCATAAATCCACTTGCTGTCGAGCCAGCTGTAGGACAGATGCTTATCGTGAAAGACCGGCACTGACCGGCCGGACGCATCAAACACACGAAAAACCTGCTCGATGTGATTCATCCTGGGATACATTTTCTGCCCCAGGCGGTTTCGCGGATAATCCCCGTGCTCCCCGACATAAATGACGGCATCGACCGCCAGCTCATCGCCTCCGAGCGTCAGCGCATCAGTGATCGTCGGATAGATCTCTATGCCGTTCAGCTCTGCGATCCGGGGTCCGGTGTGACCGGGCGCAATCTGGTCGATCCACATGGACACAATTTCCACTTCAGGCTCGACCAGTCCTTCATCGGTGGGGATACCAAGAAAAAGCTTGGTGCCGATCACATCGGCATGGGAACTCCCGGAGCTGTAGGTGGTCGTTATAAAGGCTACTTTCGGTTTTCGGAACGGATTGCCCGGAATCCCGGACCCCTTGACCGCCGAAAACAAACCCGGCGTCATTGTGAAAGCTGCCGTAGCCATTGCCGACTTTTTAAGAAAATCCCGCCTCGTATTATTCTTGTCTGACTTCATAATGATTTTTTACTTGTTAATTAGAATATAAGTTACCACCCCAGGGAATACCCGTTTCTTCTCGGGTCGGCCCCTCCGTACATCCAGCCGGTCTCATGGTCTATGATAATCCCCTGCGCTCCACCCACAGACATCGACCACTCCCCGACGCGGGTATCAAGAATAAATCCGAGTTCCGTCAAAGATCTGCGCACATTTTCATCGACCCGTGTTTCCATAATGACTTCACTGGCCGGTACCGAACCAAGCTCATCTTTCCAGCGGAACCGCGGTGCATCAATCGCATCCTGAATTCCCATGCCGAAATCCAGTACGTTCAACGTGATTTGGGGAACAGACTGTAGAATTCCGAAACTGCCCGGGGACCCGATGATCAACTCCGGCCGGCCGTTCCTGTGCACCTGCATCATCCCGCCTATACACCAGCCGATTCCTTTACCGGGTTCGACAGAATTTGCCCGGCCGGGCTCCATGTTCATCCACTCCATGGCATTATTGAACGCAAGGCCGGTCTCTCCCGCCACATATCCCGAACCAAACCCTCCACCCAGTGTTTGGGTGATCACCACAACATTGCCCCAGCGGTCGGCCGCGGATAAACTAGTGGTTGCATATTTGTAGCGGGCATCCTGAGGGTGATCCTGGTAATCAATTTCCCGGTGCATAGAGGTTCCGTTATCTGTCATCTCCTTTCTATGTTTCACCTTCTCTATTACACGTGCCCTCTGTTCGCTGATATAGCTGTCGGAAAGGAGCATCTCAACCGGCACCTCCACAAAGTCCGGATCGCCGATATGCCTGTCGGTGTCCTCGCGGCTGAGCGAAACGGCTTCCAGCAGATGGGCAAGATATTCCGCACTGTTGTGACCCATCTCCTTCAGATCAAATCCTTCCATGATCCTGAGCGTCTGAAGCTGTTGCAGACCCATGCCGGGAGGCGGGTGATTGTAAATAGTATAACCTCGATAATCAATTTTGAGCGGATCTGTCCACTGGACCCTCTCAGGTACTTTTGCTAAATCCTCTTCACTGATAAACCCTCCGTCGCGTTCAAACGCCTGGGCAATCTGTCGGGCAATATCTCCCTTGTAAAATACGTCGATCCCTTCCGCAGCAATCCGTTTCATGGTTTCGGCCAGCCGCCTGTTGGCAAAAATATCCCCGATCCGGTACGGCTCCTCTCCGTTTTTCAGATAAATCTCGTTGGAATGCGGGTAATGCAACACCCGGTTCCGGGTTCCCTGCCACATGGCCTGGTCATACTCCGTAACAGGGACGCCGTGTTCGAGATACTCGATCGCAGACTCGAAAACCTTTGCCAGCGAGAGCGTACCGTAATCTTCGAGGGCCCGGTTCCAGCCAGCCAGATTACCAGGTACGGCTGCCGTCATCGGCCCGACCGCCTCCACCGTGCCGTGCCCAGCGCCGTCATCATACGCCATGGCGCCTTCCAGTGCTGCCGCATCGAACCTCTCCGGTACCCAGCCTCCGAAAACCAGCGATCTCACCCTGTCTTCTTCGGCAGAGTAGAAAAGCATGTACCCGACTCCGGCTGTACCCGACATGTAGGGCTCGACCGCATTCAGCGCCGCCGCGGCGGCTACAATGGCATCGACGGCATTGCCACCCTCGGCCAGTATTTTCTGGCCCGCCAGGCTGGCCAGTGGATGGGCCGTCCCGAGCATCCCGTTTTTGCCCATCGACGGCGGGCGAAGGGTTTCCGAGTCGACCTGGGCGGAAACCGTTATGGTACAACAGAGCAGAAACATTACCGTAAAAACGGAAAACTTATCAAAAAACGATCTTCTGAGAATCATTATATTCATATATAGAATTGATTAATTGATCCGGGAAAGCCGCCCCCCGCTATCTATAGCTGTCCGGAATAATAAAGTCATAATCCTCCTCAAATCCCGGTGGAGGCCAGGAGCCGGCACTTGCTCCAGTCGGCCGCGGATTGGGCGGCAAAATTGCATAGCCGTCCTCGGCTGAATAATGTATGTCAAAAAACGGTGTCTTTTTTACCTTTTCGCCCTCTGCAATCGACCGTATTCCCATATCGATAAGCCCGCTGGTCAGCAAATTTCGCTCTATCGGAACCGGAGGCTCGCCACCGCTTACTATGAACTCCTGAATGTTCAGCGTCAGATAGCTGAAATGTGAGGCCTGAACATTCCCACTGAGCACAAATTCCGTAGCAACCGTTTTCCCATCCGCTTTTGCCGCATAAGCCTATCCCCTGTTAATATATTCATTCAGCATCAGAATTGCACCCTTCAATCCGTCATTGTATTCGATGACCACTGCCCTGGGATTACTGACCACTTCTCTCAACGAACCGGATACCCTGCCCTGAATACTTTCACAGCCCGCATCAACCAGCTCCCCGGATATTGTACCGG
>SKRC01000131.1 GCA_007118695.1 Balneolaceae bacterium
AAGGATGATTCTATGATACATTCGAAATCTCGATATATAAAAAAAGGAAAATCACTCTTGTTATTTGTGATTTCTGTAATAATGATAATACTGGTTCTGCCAAGTGAAAGCTTGAGTACAAGTTATCAAACTCAGGATGGACAGGATGAACTTAGTCAAAAAATAACTGATAACTTCTATGTGCCAGTAAATGAAAGGCTTGTCAATATTGATTTTATAGATGCTCCTTTACAGATAGTATTGAGAGAATTTTCAAGACAGGCTGGTATTAGTTTTTCCATTCAATCGGAGATTGCTTGGAAAAAAAGTATTACATATACATGTGATAACAAAAATGTATTAGAAGCATTGGTGGATGTTCTGTATGGGTCCGGTTTAAGTGCTGAAATTTCGGATAACCAACGTGTGATCATTATTAAAGAACAACCTAAACCTCAGGAATCAGTGCAACAGGAAGTTTCTGGGCGTGTAACTGATGCAGAAACCGGAGATTCACTTCCTGGAGTAAATGTTGTAATTGAGGGGACTGATCGAGGAACCTCAACAGATGCAGACGGAACCTTTCAAATTGCGGTTACTACTTTAGAGGAATCGCTTATCTTTTCTTATATAGGTTATCAATTACAAATAATACCAATAAATGGTCGTACGAATATTGATGTCGCCCTGCAAACTGAGATCATGGCAGGAGAGGAGCTGGTTGTTACAGCTTTCGGTATTCAGAGAGAAGCAAGAGGTTTGACTTACAGTACTCAAAGTGTACGAACCGAAACTATGAGTGAAGCAAGGGAACTGAATCCGGTCAATGCTCTTCAGGGTAAAGTTGCCGGGTTGTCCATTACACAGGGTGGGCAGGGAATCGGTAGTCCTTCACGTGTAATACTTCGTGGTGAGCGTTCTTTTCGTGGGAATAGTCAACCTCTCTATGTTGTGGATGGAGTTCCAGCTTCTATGGATGCCGTGAGTCCTGATGATATCGTTTCAATTGATGTCATGAAAGGACCAAATGCGGCAGCACTATATGGAAGTGCAGCTCAAAATGGAGCAATTATCATTACTACTAGACAAGCCGAAGAGGATCAGGCTAATTTCAGTTTGAGTAATACGTTTACGCTTGAAAATGCACTGGACCATCACAATTATCAAAATGAATTTGGTCAGGGATCTGGTGGTGTATATTCCCGTGATTCTGAATTTTCTTACGGTCCGAGAATGGAAGGTCAAATGGTTGATCACTGGTCACCGGCTGATGGTTTGGCAGGATCACAATATGCATTCAATGCCCAGCCAAATAATAACAGAGACTTTTTCCAGTCAGGTTACAGTTCAGCATCCAATATTACTGGTAGTATAGGTGGAGAAAGAACCCAGAGTTTGTTCTCATACACCTTTACGGATGCACAGGGAGTTGTACCTGGTAATGAATTACGAAGACATAATGTATCACTGAGAGTCAGTAGTCAGTTGACTGATCGGCTTTCATTGGATAGCAGATTATCCTATATAATGCAAAATATTGATAATGAGCTTGGGTTTGGCCAGCAAATCAGTAATTCAATGCGGCATGTATATAGATTGCCACGTAACATTCGAACTGAAGATATTAAAATGTTTGAATATATCGATCAAAATGATCAACCGCGTCAACACTATTGGGATCCTTCCTCAAATGGTGGTTCTAATCCATATTGGACCAATAATCGTGTTCTCAATAACAGAGAGACTGAACGAGTATCAACATTTGCATCTTTAAAATATGACTTCTCGGAAGTATTAAGTTTGATGGTACGGGGTTCAGTCAACGCAGGACATAGCGATTGGTCAGAAAGGATGTATAATGATACTTATGTTTTGGCTCAAAATGGATACTATAGTTTACAGAGCTCAAAAAGCAGGCAAATGGATGGTGATTTTTTGTTATCTGTTAATCAGGATTTTTTGGATGACTGGAGTGTTAATGCCAGCTTTGGTGGTAGTATTAATAGTCATCGAAATAGTAGTTTAAGCAGTAATACAGGTATTGGAGGAAGTGGTGCATTGATTGTGCCAAATTTATTTTCATTAGGTAATGCCCAGAATGTTAATTCCTCATATAGCATTGGTTCACCTTCGGATTTACAATCTTTATATGCTTTCAGTCAGATTGGATGGAGGGATATTTTGTATTTGGATCTAACCGGGCGCAATGACTGGAGTTCTACCTTGCCAGCTCATAACCGCTCTTATTTTTATCCCTCGATTGGATTATCTGCTATTGTTAATGATTTAGTTTCATTACCTGGAGCAATTTCACTAGCTAAGGTCAGAGCTTCGTGGGCTAAGGTTGGCAGTAGTGCTCCGGCGTTTCATTTTTCGCGCAGTGCAAGTGTCTTCGCTGGAGGTACAGACGGTTTCTTGTCATTGGACAATACTTTACCCAATCCAGATTTGAAACCAGAGGAAACTGAGTCTATAGAATTAGGTTTGGATGTCCGTTTATTCGGCGGCAGATTAGGGGTGGATCTTACAGCCTATCAATCGAATACACGAAATCAACTGTTTGGAATTAATACACCTGTAGGCTCAGGAGCCAGTCTGGTGTTTACTAATGCTGGAGATGTTGAAAACAGAGGAATTGAATTCTTGTTTTCAGGCATACCAGTGCAAACCCGTGGCTTTATGTGGAATATTGATCTTAACTATGCAAAAAACCAAAGTATGGTCAAGGAAGTTCATTCTGATCAGGATGAACTGCAGTTAGCAGGCGGAACCATATTAAATTACCGCATAGAAAAGGGAAAACCTTTCGGTGTACTGTATGGAAGGGGCTGGCAACGCGATGATCAGGATAGAGTACTTATTGGAAGTGATGGTATGCCAAGAATTACACCTGGATTCGACGTTCCAGTAGCAGATTTTAACCCAGACTTTACGGCAGGTATCACAAATACTTTTACTTATAGAAATCTTAGCCTGTCTTTTCTAATTGACCACAGGCAGGGTGGTTCTTTCGTATCTTACACGAATGCCATTTTATATTTCGATGGTGTGACTGCTGAAACTTTGAAAGGCAGGGATGGGACACTCGTATTTGGTGAGAACTTTTTCAGCCATGAAACAGCCATTAAAGAAGCAGATAACAGCCCGAATGATATACAGATAGATGCGGAATCTTTTTGGAGAGGTGTTGGGGGTAGAACAGCTCCAATTGCTGAGCCATTTGTAGAAGAGGCTACCAATACACGGCTCAGAGAATTGACAATTGGATATAATTTACCTCAGTCAATGTTAACAAGATTACCATTGACCAACTTAAAAATCTCTTTGGTGGGCAGAAACCTGTTTTTCATTTATAAAGCAGCTGAAGGTGCTGATCCAGAATACATGGTAAGCACGGCCGTGACTAGACAGGGGCAGCACGAGTTTGCGCCTCCTACTACCCGTTCATTCGGTGCAAATGTTAAAATTGATTTTTAAAAACGAATATATAAAACTTTTTAAAAGGAACGAGTTATGAATAAAATAAAATATTTTAAATGTATTTGGATTTGGCAAATGGCATTTTTCATCATATTAGCAATTGGATGTACGGATCATTTTGATTCACTTAATACACCAGATGACCGATTGTCAACAGATAATTTGGATGCAACAAATCTGGGTCAGGCTTTTGCAAGAGCTCAGTTTGCAAGTGCCGGAGGCGCGGGCTTCCAGACTTCTCAAAGTCTGTTTTCGGATTTGTATGCACAATATTTTGCAACAAGTGCACAAAATTTCACATCAGATCAATATGTGCAGGTAGGTGGATGGTCCAATGGTACATGGAATCGTCAATATGTTACTGTTATGCCACAGCTTCATTTTGTCGAACAGTTTACCGCAAATGAAGGAATGGAAGTACATAATGCTATGGCAAAAATATGGAAAGTATATCATCATCATCGCACCACAGACTATTGGGGACCAATTATATATTCGGAATTTGGTAATGGAGAAACCGTTGTACCATATGATTCCCAAGAGTCTGTGTATATGGAATTTTTCAGGGAATTGGATCATGCAGTTGATGTACTAAAGGAAAATATCGGAGTGAATGCTTTTGGAATGAATGATCTTGTTTATGAAGGTGAAGTGAGTAAATGGCTGAAATTTGCGAATTCCCTGAGACTCAGACTAGCTATGCGTGTTGTTTATGTCGAACCTGAAATAGCTCGAACAGAAGCTGAAAAAGCCGTTGCTGAAGAGGGTGGTGTTATGGTTGACAATGCGGATAATGCAAAAGTCAAAACATTTGAAGAGAATTCATTCAGTGAATATACAAGGGTTACCGCTTGGGGTGAATTCCGGATGAGTGCAGCCATGCAAAGTACTCTTGAAGGATTTGAAGATCCAAGAATGGAATCTTATTTCGAAGAGGCTGAAAATGGTGGATACAAAGGTTTTCGAAATGGCTTACCAAATTCTGACAGGAATCCAGGTGATCTTAATCCAGCTCATTCAAATATGCATGAGTACTGGCAAACTACAAGAACGGCTCCATACCCCGTTATGCGTGCAGCCGAGGTTTATTTCCTTAGAGCTGAAGGTGCTTTGAGAGGATGGGATATGGGTGGAACCGCAGAAGATTTCTATAATGAAGGTATCAGACAATCTATGCAGGAGTATGCACATCATCCGATTTCCACTTCTGAAATTGAGGATTATATAGCCAGCATGAATACACCGGTGGCACTTGATGATAATTACAATACACCACCGTTATCAGAAATTCCGGTTCTATTTGATGAAGCAGGTAGCTTTGAAAGAAAATTGGAGCAAATTATTACACAGAAATGGATTGGTTTATATCCGGATGGCTGGGAAGCCTGGGCCGAGCATCGTCGTACACAGTACCCGAGATTGTATCCCAGAATTGTATCAGCAAATCCAGATGTTGGGCCGGATGACATGTTCAGAAGGATGGTCTTTGTTACCGGCGAATACAACAATAATAACTCTGCTGTACAGGATGCTATTCAACTTCTTGGCGGAGAAGATAAAAATAGTACCAGATTATGGTGGGATGTAAGAGATGATAGACCTGATATTCCTTAAAGATTTTTCAAATATATTTAACTGTTTATAGGATTTGTAAGTCAGTATTACAAATATTATATAACATAAAATATAAATCTATTTTATGTATGGTATTATGTTTAAAATAAAAATACAGTTCACTTTCATGCTAATGGCTGTGTTATTTGCAGTGCCAGTTGAGGTGGCAATAAGCCAAGGTTCGACAAACTCCACAGGAAATCCTGATATTACAGAAAATAATATCACGTTTATTGATTATCCCGGGTTCCCGGAGCAACACTCAACATGGAACTCAATTGGATATAGTCCTACACATCATAAAGTTTTCATTGGGGTATCTGACCACCAAAAATCAAACGCCCTATACGATTATGATGTCGCCTCAAGAACTATGAAGAAAATTGGGTTCATTGAAGATTTAGCTAATTTGAGAGACCACCAATGGCAGGGAAAAGTGCACTCCAAATTTGTCGAAGGGCCGAATGGGAAAGTATATTTCTCAATGGATGGTGGTGTATTACGAAGTGTACATTTAAGGGATCATCCCCACGGATACAGGGGTGGATTTTTTATGAAGTGGGATCCGGCTACCAATAAACTTACCAACCTGGGAATGGGCTTGGAATACGATACTGTCAAAGACATGGATGTGGATCCGGAAACCGGTGTAATGTATGGCGTCAGCTTTCCTCAGGTTCATTTTATGGTGTACGATCCTTCAACCAATGATTTTCGTGATTTGGGAAGGCTCGGGGGTGGACATGTACCCCGTGTTAATTTCACTGATCAGTGGGGGAATAATTATTATGTTGACTGGAGGCAGCGGTTGGTTAAGTATGAAAAAAGTTTGGGAGAACTCGTATTTGCCAAAGAAAGCCTGCCTGCTTTTGACGATACTCCAGGCACACATATTATAACAGGTATTACGGCATATGCTAAAGATCGTGAAAACGGGATTATTTACCTCGTCACATATGGAGCAAAGTTACTGGCATTTCATCCAAAGGAAACAGGAATTGGAGAGATAATAGATCTGGGTCCGGTTTATGAACTCGAGGAGGAATTGTGGCGACCTTATGTCCCTAATCTTGCATTCGGCCAGAACGGAAAACTGTATTACTTCATAGGTGGTCATGGCAATTTTGTGAAAGACGATACAACCATTTTTATGGAGATGGATCCGGCGACTGGTGAACGAAACATCATATATGAGTTTCATATCTCCGATATGGTAGAGGCAACTGGATCTGATGTTCAAGATCACGAAGGTAATCTCTATTTTGCCGGAAGAAAAAGAGCCCAGGATGCGGGTGATGGTACTGATGTACAAACAAGTGAGAGTTCAGCTTTTATGATTAAATTCAATCCGGAAAAAGAGGTGCAGCCTTGAAAAAATATACATTAGCATTAATTGTGATATTTATATTCACAGGCTGGTTGCAATCGATTTCAGCACAATACTCATTCTGGCAGCCTGAAGGAGAGAGTTTCGCAATTGAAGTTTCACTGGAAAATACCGATCTGAAGCGGTTGCCGATATACCGAAATGCCGTTCAGTCATTGACGGTAACAGGTGATCATATCATTGTTGGAACTTCGGCAAACGAGGGGTTGACACCTTTTATATACGTAGCATCGTTGTCACAGCGTGAATTGCTCAGTTATGCCGATCTTAATGAAACTGTTCGCGGTCAGCGAAGTATACAGTCCGATTTCTGCCGGGGGAGAAATGATGTGCTGTTTGCCGGTACCATTGCCAACAAAGATAAGAATGGTACCCGGGGCGACGGCCACCTAATTCAAATCAATGTAGACTCGGAAGGTGGCATTGCTCTTCGGGACCTTGGTTCCCCTGTACCGGGAGAAGGTATCTTTTCTGTGACCTGTGACGCCGATGGCACTACGATTTTCGGTATTACTTATCCAACCGGAATGTTTTTTACCTATGATATTGCAACAGGACAGACCCAGGTTTATGAAGACCTTGTCCCAGATGAAAGTCAACTTCGCACCTTCCGAAACTATGTTCAGGTACCGGACATGTATTTAAGCCGGGCTCTTATTGAAGATGACCAAGGCATGATATATGGAAGTACAGGCCTCAATGATATCTTCTACTTTAATCCTAATGACAATAATTTTACAATACTGGATGATAAGCTGCCCGAAGTGTGGGGTCGGACTTCATTGGGACAGGTACAATCGTGGGTTAAATCTCCGGATGGAATATTATATGGGGGAAATTTTGGTGACGGTCAACTTTTTGAGCTCAATCCTGCAACAAATAGAGTAAAGAATTTGGGTAAACCGGTATTGATGCATCAACTAAGAGGATTGGCATTTGGCAGAGACGGAAAACTTTATGGTGTGGCCGGTGGGCCTCCTGGTTATGGTCATTTGTTCAGTTATAGTAAGAATGGAGAAGGTTTTCATATCTATGGAAACCCTCAGTTTCAAATGGTAGCTCCGGGCATAGAGCAGGGTATCAGATGGAGGGCTTTTAATATGAGCAGGCTTGTATCATCCCCTGATGGTAAGTACATAGTCATTGGAGAGGACGAGTCACTAAGCCAGCTTTTAATATTTGCTGTTGATATGGAGTGAAACAAATCTTTTTGAAAAAAATTAGAGCTTCATTTCAAATTGTTAACTATATTTTCATTTCGCTCAGGTGTTACCACGATTGTAGATGGGGGGACATCAGGTTGGCGGAATTTTGCACAGTTTAAAGAACAAGTTATCGATGAGTCGCGCGCACGTATACTGGCATTTCTTAATATTGTGGGCTCAGGCATGACTGGATACCCTTATGTGCAGGATGTTGGTGATATGGACCCATATCCGACCAATCTGGTTATGCAACGCAACCGGGATATCATAGTCGGTACTAAGGTAGGGCACTTCCATGGAAACCAGAGGGAGCCGTTTGAAAGGGCGATGGAAGCTGCGGCAAACCTGGATATGCCTCTGTTGGTTGAATGCCATATTCCCGAAATGCAGCTGCAAGAGCTAATGGAGAAGATGCGTCCTGGCGATATCATGACGCATACGTATAATAAAGTATTCGATAGGGAATCCATCGTTGATGATCAAGGTAAAGTTAGGCCTTACGTATGGGAGGCTAAAGAAAAAGGGGTCTTATTTGATGTAGGTCATGGTGGAGCAGGGTTTCATTACAGTGAAGCGCTACCGGCTTTCGGAGAAGGCTTTTTCCCGGATTCGTTTGGCACGGACTACCATCGTTTTAGCATGAATTCAGGCATGAAGGATATGCTCAATATCATGTCCAAGTTTTTAACCCTGGGTATGGAATTGGAAGATATAATTTATCGAGCCACATGGAAAACAGCTAAATCAATTAAGCGTGAAGACCTTGGTCATTTAAGTGAGGGAGCTGATGCCGATATCGCAGTTATAAAACTAAGAGATGGCGACTTTGGCTATATAGATGCAGCCGGTTATGTTATAGACGGCAATCAAAAACTTGAAGCCGAATTAACAATACGTGCCGGTCAGGTAGCATGGGTTCTTAATGGCATGGCTGCGGAAAGATGGGAGAATTAGTTAATAGAATATTGAAACTTTAAATTATATATATGATAAGTAGAAGAAGAATGTTGAAGCTTCTAACGACTCTTCCATTCGTGGGTGGATTAATAGGAGCTAGTAGTATACAAAGTTCAGCCCAGGTCGTAACAACCTCATCTTACCGGGATTTTTTCAAGGAGTTTGGTTTAAGGACCTTTATAAATGCAACAGGTACACATACTTATTTAACTGGTTCTCTAATGCCACAAGAGGTTATGGATGCAATTAACTTAACTTCAAATCAGTATGTTGACCTCAATGAATTGCAGGATAAAATAGGCGCTCATCTTGCAAATCTCCTTAAATGCGAAGCTGCAATGGTGTCTGCCGGGGCTGCTTCGGCCCTTACATTAGGTACCGCGGCCTGTATCACAGGCAAAGACAGGCAAAAAATCATAGATATCCCCAATTTGCCTGGTCCGCAACGTGAAGTCATAGTTCAAAAAAGGCATCGTTTTGGTTATGATCATGCGGTGCGTAATGCAGGAATAAAGTTTGTTGAAGTTGAAACACGGAAAGAGCTGGAAAACGCAATCAATGCTAACACCGTGATGATGCTCTTCTTTAATTACGCAAATAATCAGGGTCAAATTCAGGATGAAGAATTTGTTGCTTTGGGAAAAAAGCACGGAATCCCAACTTTTAATGACTGTGCTGCTGACGTACCGCCTGTGGAGCATTTATGGAAATACACAAAAATGGGTTTTGATCTTGTTACAATTTCAGGTGGAAAAGGTTTGCGAGGACCTCAAAGTACAGGTTTGTTACTGGGTCGCAAAGACTTGATTGAAGCTGCCAGGTTGAATGCTCCCCCCAATTCAAATGCCATTGGCAGAGGAATGAAGGTTAACAAAGAAGAGATTTTCGGCCTGATGGTTGCAGTTGAGCGATACCTTAAGTTGAATCACAAGAAAGAAAGAGAGAACCTGGAAGAGCGGGTTCAATTGATTAGTAAAATGGCAAGTCAAGTCCCTGGTGTAGAAACGGAGATAGTTATTCAGCATATAGGTAATCATTATCCGCAAGTTCGGGTAAACTGGGATACTAACCTAGTCAAACTAACTCATCAGGAGTTGATTGAAAGGTTGAGAAATGGTCACCCATCAATTGAAACAGCTACAAAAAGCTGGCTTGGGGAAGGAGTATTTGTTTGTATGTCCATGGCTCGTCCTGGCCAGGAAAGAACGGTGGCTCAACGTTTACATCAGATATTACAAAATGCGGCAGTATAATTTAATCAAGCCAGAGACCAGGTTTTTGGACAGCAAAAAAATAACTTTCATGAACAATAAAATTTTAAATATGTCATGCACTTCATTGATTAACAGCCAGGCTAAAATTCGATATGGCTGTATATTGGGCATTTTATTATTAATCATTCTGATTAATCCGGCTCAGGCCCAGCAAATCGATATCTTGTTGAAAGGCGGTCATGTAATCGATCCTAAAAACGATATTGACTACCCAATGGATGTCGCAATTGCTGACGGAAAAATCTTGCAGGTAGCCAGTAATATATCCACTGATAATGCCAGCAAGGTTGTGAATGTAAGTGGTTTGTATGTAACCCCCGGTCTTATAGACATGCATGCCCATTTATTTCAGGGACATGATAATAGTTCCTGGCTCGCCAACGCACATGGTTCTGTTGCACCAGACGCGTTTACCTTTCGCTCGGGGATAACCACAATTGTAGATGCAGGTTCTTCTGGTTGGCGAAACTTTCCAAAATTTAAACAACAAACTATTGATAAGTCAAATACTAGGGTCCTGGCTTTTTTTAGCATTGTGGGCGAAGGGATGCAAGGAAGACACACAGCGCAAAATCTGAATGATATGGAACCGGTGGTAACCTCACTAATAGCCAAACAGTATTCGGACTATATTGTCGGTATAAAAAAGCATCACTACATGGGTTCTGACTTTATACCGGTAGAACGAGCTGTTAAGGCCGCTGAGCTTGCGAATATTCCAGTAATGGTAGATTTTGGCGATGCCGATCCTCCGTTATCACTGGAAACTCTTTTCATGGAGAAGCTCAGGCCAGGAGATATGTTCACGCATACGTATTCCTTTACACCCAATCGGGGAGAAATTGTTGATGAGAACTTTGAAGTAAAACCCATCATTTTTGAAGCACAGGAAAGAGGAATAGTTTTTGATGTAGGACATGGTCAGGGTAGCTGGATTTGGCATCAGGCAATCCCTTCCTTTGAGCAAGGTTTCTATCCTGATGTAATAAGTACAGATTTGCACATATGGAGTATGAACCACGCAATGAAAGATATGAACAACGTAATGTCTAAACTTTTAAGTATGGGTATGTCACTTCAGGATGTCATTTTACGTTCAACCTGGAATCCTGCTCAATATATTAAACGCAAGGATTTAGGACATTTAACTGAAGGTGCCGATGCAGATATCGCAGTCATTAACTTGATAGACGGAGAGTTTGGGTATTTGGATTCGTTGCTAAAAACCATGAAAGGAAATAAAAAACTTGAAACGGAACTAACCATTCTCAACGGGAGGGTGATGTGGGATCTCAATGGAATGGCTTCACCTGAGTGGGATGAGTTGCCAGGGGATCGTTACGGATGGTGATACTTTGATTGATGATGAAGTTTTATATTCGGCCGGCCCTTTCACTTGGGGAGGTGATTGGACAGGGAGTAGAATAGTTTTTGACAATGATAATTATTTGTATTTCCCTGTTGGAATTAGGGGGGGAATACATACCCCGCAGGATAAATCCCTACATTCAGGGAAAATCATGAGACTACATGATGATGGAAGCATACCTTCAGACAATCCATTTATCGATATGACTATCCGGTTCATGTAACAAAAACCGGTTGACAAAATTTTGCAGGCAGTGAATCCAGCGACAACACCAACAGCAGACATCAGGTTGGCTTTTCGCATACCGGTATTTATTGCGAT
>SKRC01000223.1 GCA_007118695.1 Balneolaceae bacterium
CAATTTTGATTTTGCCATTAACGGGGCGCACAAAACCGTTCGAACTGATTCCTCCCATTTTACATTTCTAAACCGCTCATCAGTACGCGGATCATTAATCATCAAAGGTTTTTTGTGAATTTGCATCCAGCCTAACAGATTCTGATTCAGGTGCAAAGGGGATTGCGTTTGGGAACTAACCATACTTCGTACTAGTGTTTGGGCAGGGTTGGTTTCATTTTCGGCAATCAAAGTTATATCTCCCTGTTCGGCACCAACTGCACGACTGGATTTGGAAATGATTGAGCGCATAATTTTTTCACTATCCAGATTTCCTCCAATAGCGAGTGCTAAATCATTCAAAATGGACAGTTCTTCTACGGCTCTGCGAAGCCTTTGGTTCTCTTCCTTTAATCTCTGAATTTTGTTTTGAGTATCCTGCATGATCTCTCTGCTTTTTTCCGGACTTAATCATTCCATTTAGACGATCTAGTTGTAATCAAAAAACTATCAGGCAGATAAGTGTTGTAGAGAACCCGATTTGATTAAACCACGCACTACAATTGTATAAATAATATATATAAAGTGAAATCAATAATTTAATTGATCACATTATTTAATAATAAACTTATTTTTATGTAAAAATTCAATAGAGTAAATTCAAACTTTGCGAAGATGAAGTTGAGATGGATTGTTTCGTTCTTCTGTGATCAAATCTTCCCATAGATTTTCTGGGGAACTGCTGCCAGTTTTCTGACGATTCCTTTGGAAGGTTCACCGTTTCATCCGGCAGCACTACTCCGCAATTCCCAGTGGAAACGCCCGACCTGGGAAGATGTGCAGCTGATGCGGGAGAAGTATGATGAGTTAGTCGGGGGTTATGAGTCCTGAGTCAGGACACAGTCATGTCGTGAGTTGTTGCACCCTGCCAACTGCAACTGCCACTGCCGGTCTTAAAATACCATTACAAAAGCAGAGTCACGGCCGGTGAACCTCAATCTGTTTTTCAATGCAATATTTTCAAAAGCGGTTATTTTTTGGTCGCCGGCTGATAAATTCAGATGAACGGTTTGAAATTGAGCTCCGCGTCTTTGTTGGGCTCCGGATCTGACGATCAATGTTTCGGGCATCCCGTTAACTATGTCCGCTACTTCTATGCTGGCTTCAATCATACAAAAAGCCTCTCCCGGGGTCTCTCCCGTGGCTAACCCGCCTGGTTCCACAGTGAATACTTCCGGATCCGTAGACCACCAGTGCCATTCGATGTCCAGATCAGAGGTATCAACCGTATCGCCCGTTGCGGTTAGTGCAAATGCCTCAAATTCCAGCTCTTCTCCCACAGGAATGGAAACACTGTCCGGAAAAATGCCAATCGCCATAATTTGAGGAGTTTGAGGACCAGTCGTTTCATCTGCGTTACAACCGCTGAACATCAACATTCCAGTTATGGCAAAAGCTATTAAAAAGATGCAGGGTTTTTTAAAGCGTCGGATTTCAGCAATTATCATATTAAATACCTTGTTATTTTAAGTATTATAAGGTTACAGTTGACCGGATACTTCAGAAACATCCGCTCATATCATTATTAAAAGCCTGAAAAGGATCAGAATCCTATCATGGTTATATAAAATTTTTTTTAGAGAGAAGGCATTGAAAAACCAGGATTTTTAGGCAGGTTCAGGATCAGAGGTATTTTAAAACCGAAGTCCCGAAGCCTCGCGCAACAATCTGATCAACAAGTTGATCAAAATTATATATGCCATTTGGAACAGCGGTCGGCCCCATGTTCCTGATCAAGTATCCCGATTTGATCGACAGAAAAAAGTGCAAAACTTGTAAAAGCCATAGTATTCGGGATGAGGATTTTAAAATACCGATAACGTCCCGAGCTTTCTGTTGCACAACAAAACAGGCACGGCTGCCGGGAAGCAAAAAGACGCTCATTTTTTAAACGCGTCAGCGATTTTGCAAAGCCTCCTGAGGCAGAGGGGTTTAAGAAGACCATTGAGAAGCAGATGTACCGGCGCGGATCTTCAGGCGCAGATCATCGCCAGGAAATGAGACATCCTTGCTCCAGCCCGCTGCAAAACTTACGCCCCCGGCGTCGGTCATCTCACCGGTTTTACTCCCTTTGCAACCACAAATTCACCCGGAATTGCATAACCTCCATTTTTCCGGTAGGGTGCAATGGAGTCCAGGTATTCCTGGTGAACGGCTTCTTTGGTCTGATCGTCAAATTTGCGATAGGCCAGTGCCACCGGCCCGCCATCAAACGCTGCTGTTAACACATGCTCGCGGCTCGAAAAATGAAGCGTTTTTTTAAACCTTTCCGTGTCAATATTTTCAAATCCGGCTGATTCCAACGAATGGTTTAAAGTGTTCCCCGTACCCTGCTGAAAAAACATCGGACAAACTTCTGATGCCACATGTTTGTCGACAATGGGAAAAATATCGGCCCATCCACAGTTTTTTCTCTCACCCCAGATAGCAACAACCGCTTTACCACCGGGTTTCAACACAAGGTGCATCTCCTTTAAAGCCTCTGCGGGATATGGAAAATACATCAGACCAAGGCTGCAGATGGCCGTATCAAACTGATTATCTTCAAGGTCAAGTTCTTCGGCATCCATCCTGTAAAAAGAAACATTGTCGATACTTTGTTTCTTTGCCAGATCCCCGGCCAATTCGACCATCGTCCCGGAGAGATCCGTTGCAACAACTTCACCTCCCGGAGCCACCTGACCGGCAGCCCGGAACGTAACAAGACCGGTACCACAAGATGTCTCCAAAACCTTTTCACCGGGTTTGAATTCCGCCATTTCCAGCAATTTATCCTGGGCTGGCCTTAATTGTTCCTTCCAGGCGTCATCATAAAATTGCGCGGCTTTGTCCCAGCCATATCGTTGTACGCGTCGCTGTAATCTTGGTTCCATAATGTTATTAGTAGTGAGTATTGAGTAGTTAGTATTGACATTATTGTCCGGGGACCGGGGACTGAAGACCGAAGATTGAACCATCCCCCGGTCTTCCGTATTCGGTCTACCGTCCAGTTTAATCACTTTTCACTTCTTGCCTTCTCATTTTTCACAATCTTTACCTCCCGTTCAACCGGAACTGGCTCTGTAAAATCCATCAACACGGGACTGTGTTTATCGGCGTTTTCAATCACTTCCCGGATCTTTTCGTCCGGCGCCGGACTGTCAATATGAACCCGGTACCGCAGTCCTTTATATCCCGGTTTAACACCGTCGATGCCATAGGTACCCCGGGCATCCACATCGGCCTCAACCTCTACTTCAATGTTATTCACCGGCACATCCAGGTAAGCGGCCCATTTGGCGTATCCTATTGCCAAACAACTGCCCAGGGCACCGCGCTGCAAAACGCTTGGACCCGGCCCGGTATCATTACCCCCTTCGGTTTTTCCCACATCTGCCGTGAACTTCCAGTATTTGTGTTCAACATCGCAGGTGGTTCCGTCCCGAACCCGAACTGAAGTAGTGGTTGTGTATTGGCCTTTTTCGGGTTTGATCGTCAACAATTTCTTTACGCGTTCAAATGTTTCTTTGAGTGTTTTGGGATCTGCCATAGTTTTTGAAGTTGGGTTATCTGTTTTCTATTCAATTATAACTTTTTATTGCACTTGCCTGAATGACGACAAACCTGTTTTCCCGTAAATTTTTGATCTGATTTTCAAACTTCTCTGATGCATTATCACCCATAAGCAGATGAAATCCAAGTGGAGGCGGCCCGGATTGCTGCAGTTTTTCTTTGGTTTCAATGAACCACTCCAGCGGCAACCTTTTCCGGGGTGGTCGGTTTCAGAATTTTAGGTGCAGGTCCGGCGCGTTCCTCCACACGGGCATACATACCGTCATCCGAAACAAAACCGGGACAGACAACCGAAGCGCCAAGCTGCGTATCGGCCAGTTCAACCCGCAGTGAGTGGGTGAACATAATCAACCCCGCTTTTGAAGCCGCATAGGGGGTTTGGGTTGGAAATCCGGTTTTACCGGCCAGAGATGAAATATTTACAATGTGGCCCCGGTTTCGCTCCAGCATTCCGGGAAGCAGGCTTCTTGTAAGAAGCATCGGGACCGTAAGGTTCAGGGTTACCATCATCTGTATGTCATCCGGGGAGAACTCTTCGTACGGCTTAGAGATCTCGATTCCTGCATTGTTCACAAGGATGTCAATCGGACCGAGTTTCTGTTCTGCTTCTGCGGTGAGCGAATCGAACTGGTCCGTCTCTGTAAGATCTGCCGGAATTACCTCAGCTTTCACATCATATGACAACATCTCATCCCGAACTTGCTCAAGCGCTTCAGCAGAACGTGCCGTAAGCACAAGATTCACTCCCTCTTTGGCAAGCGCCCTGGCGATGTGCACTCCAAGGCCTTTTGAGGCTCCTGTTAGAATCGCGTTGCTTCCTGAAAAGTTTTTCATAAGATGGTAGGATTATTTCAGTGGATAGGTTACAAAGTTTAAAATCTTCTGTATCGTATTCAAAACATTATTGATTTAAAAAAGCTGAATATGCATTTTATACCAAAGCGAAGGCAGATAGTGGTATTATCTGGTAACCATATAATCAATAGTTGGGAAGCATAATGCGCATGAACAACCCGAAAGACTTCAAGCGCATGGCGCGCGTCATGGATGAGCTGCTCGACGAAATGAGCAGATCCACCCACCCTGTCGGGGCGAAGAACGTGTGCCAAGAAGGCCGACGGACGTCGCGCATCGAGACGGGTATCAACGCTTTTTCCACCGTGGCACGCTGGCCCAATACGTTCATCATCGGTGCCATGAAGGCAGGTACGACGGCCCTCTACGCCGCTCTCGACCAGCATCCCGACGTATTCATGAGTCCGTTGAAGGAGCCTAACTTCTTCGCGTTTGCCACGGATCCGCCGGACTTTCAGGCGCCTATCGAACGGCAGCCTGGGGGTATCAATCATGCTTCGATCACCGATCCGGTTGCTTACCGCCAACTGTTTGCCGGGGCGACGACAGAGACCATCGTTGGTGAGGCTTCGCACTGGTCTCTGTACTGGCCACCGGCTCCTGATAACATCAAGCAGTACGTTCCGGGTGCCAGGATCATCGCCATTCTGCGCCATCCGGTCGAGCGCGCCTACTCCGAATATCTGCACTTCGTGCGGGACGGCCATGAGCCCCTCGATTTTATGGAAGCGCTTGATGCCGAACCCGAGCGTATAGAGCGCCGCTGGGCAATGGGGCGTTACGTGGACCGAGGGTTTTACTCCGAACAGCTGCGGCGCTACACCGAACGGTTTTCTGATAATCAGCTCCATGTTATCTTGCACGACGACCTTGTGCATAACATGGACGGAGTGATGCACCGTCTGTTTGAATTTCTAGGCGTTGATCCCTCTTTCGAACCGAACCTCAACCGGCGCATCAATAAATCGGGCGTGCCGAAGCGCCAGTGGCTTCATAATTTGCTGATGGTGTTGCAGCCGATCCACGAGGTCATGCGCCCGCTCGTCCCTGAGCCGTTGGTCGATCGCGTTCTCGTGCTCAAGAATCGAAATTTAGAGAAACCACCGATACCTGTAGAAGCCCGCGAACGACTCATGCAGACCTATCGGGATGATATCCGAAATTTGGAGCAGCTTATCGAGCGTGACCTCTCCGCGTGGCTTGAGTAGGCAAATCTTTTGTTGTCTAAGCTATCCATCATTGAAACCCAGTATTTCACAAGTATGGACGCACCTTCCGATCAGTCATTGCGCGTTTTGGCTTGGCCCGCGTTCGAAAACCGGACGGGCAACCCTTACAATCGCCTCCTTTATGAGGCGATGGAAAAGGAAGGAACCGTGATTGACGAGTTTACACCAGAGCGGTTGCTAACGGGCGAATATGACGTCTGGCATTTGCATTGGCCGGAGAATCTGTTGAGCATCTGCAAGCTATTAGATGCTATGCTGCGGATCGTTGGCCTGTTCGGTCTCATGGTCGTCGCCCGGATACGGGGCATTCGGATCGTGTGGACGGTACACAATCTCGATACACACGAGCAGCGCCATTTGCTGCTCGAACGCCTCTTTTGGACCTTTTTTATACCCCGGATCGACGGTTTCATCAGCTTAAGTGAAGTTGGGTTGCGCCAGGCTGAGGTACGGTTCCCGGCACTTCGCAACATTTCCGGGTTTGTGGTGCCCCACGGTCATTACCGCACAGCCTACCCCGAGGCCGTTCTCAAGGACGAAGCCCGCGAGCGCCTACATCTCGAGACCGACGATCGAGTCATGCTCTACGTTGGGCGCATTCGCCCATATAAAAATGTGCCGCGGCTCATTCGAGCCTTTCGCCTGATCGAAGACGAGCGGGCTCGGCTGCTCGTCGTGGGTGAGTCGAACGATGAGGTGCTGCAGATGACTATTGCGGCCGAAGCCGCACAGGATTCGCGCGTGCAGTGCGAACTCCGGTTCATTCCGGATGACGATTTGCCAATTTACCTGGGGACGTCCGACCTCGTTGTGCTCCCTTATCGCAACATTCTTCATTCGGGGGCGGCACTATTGGCACTTTCGTTCAATCGGCCGGTTCTGGTGCCCGATCTGGGGGCAATGGGGGAGCTCCAGACTCAGATCGGTCACGACTGGGTACAGACCTACGCCGGTCCGCTTACTCACGAAACGTTGCGCGAAGGCCTGGATTGGGCGGTGCATACCACTCGCGACAGCTCCACCTCGGACTTGGATGTACTCGCGTGGCCGACGCTGGCCCGGCAAACCCTGACCGCGTACCGAGCCATTTTAAGTGATGACTCGCAATCCTCCCACACGGCAGGCTCGTAGCAATGGGGTAACGCGAGCGCACCGTCCGGAAGCTGGTCGGTATGGAGTGGAGCACGTATCTGCGTACGTATGGCGCAATAGCCCGCTTTTCTCACTAAGAAAGTTATTCTTTGGTAGAGTCGGGAAGTGGCGCGGCGGGTTAGGTCGAGGTTTGTTATCTTACCTACTGAAGACCCGCGGCTTTCCACGGCGTACTGAGAAATACGGGCTAGTGTTATGTCACATATGAAGTTTCGGCAAAACCCGCAAAGTTTTCTTTCTGATTTGGTTTCAAGGTGAGTTATTCATTTAGTTATAATGTTGGTTGGCGGGTTATCGATAGATTGGAAAATTATTGCAAACTTGCACAACTCCTATTTTTAAACAAAAATCCTTGATGATCAGTTTTGAGAAATCCATCCATTGCATTTTTAAGTGTTTTCCCACCTTACCGGGGTGGTATATCAAGGTTCAGTGAATATCTGCAAACCAAACTTAACAAGAAGACATCGTCTGTACGTTGTTTTAATTATAAAAAACAGTATCCGACCGTTTTTTATCCCGGCACCTGTCAAACAACAAAAGATGTATCGGATAACGATATTCCCGGTGTTTTTCATCCATTCAATCCTTTTAACTGGAAAACAGCTACAAGGGATATTCTAAACAGTTCTCCCCAGATATTTCTTTATTCCTATTGGCATCCGTTTTTTGCACCAGGAATTAGATCTGTACTTAAAAATATCGGGACAAAACCCAAGATAAAACGGGTTGCACTGGCTCATAACATTTATCCCCATGAACCTTTCTGCTTCCAGAAATTTTTGGCCAAAAAAGTATTCTCGCAAACGGATGCAATTATTACCCTGTCAAATGAAACCTGTGAGGAAGCCAAAAGTTTAGCTCCCGGAAAAAAGGTAATAAAATTGTTCCATCCCGCATTTGAATTGTCATTTCCGGAAAAAAGCTCTGAGGTGATCCGGGAAGAGCACGGTTTTAACTCAGACGATATCATCCTCCTATTTTTCGGATTAATTCGGAAATATAAAGGTCTGGACATCATGATCGATGCACTGAACCAGATTGATTTAAAAGGTTATAAAATTAAACCGGTAATTATTGGGGAATTTTATATTCATAAACAATCATTACTCGATCGAATTGACCCCGGCCATCTTGAGATGTATACCATCGTCGACAGATTTGTCTCTGTTAAAGAGATGGCAGAATATTTCACGATGGCCGATGCTTTAATTTTGCCTCACAAAAATGCAACTCAAAGTGGAGTTCTGGCAGATGCGATCAACTTTCAAGTTCCGGTTATTACATCAGCCCTTCCGGGGTTAACGCAATATCTTATTGAAAATAATCATGGACTGTTTTTTAAACCGGGATCCTCTCAAAATCTGAAAAAAACCATTTTGGAGTTTTTAGATCAGAATAATAAAGATCAATATCGGCATCACCTTCAAGAGCTAAAGCATAAGTTAAGCTGGGAATCTTTTACCGATGAACTTATTACTACAGTTCAGGGAATTTGATATTTAACCCATTTTCCAAATTCTGCAGATCAAACAGAATGAAACCGTCCAGCGGTTACCATTATCATTCATCAATGGCAGACATAACCCGAATTTCTCACCAAGAAATTTGGGTTAGAAGGACGAAAGAATAAATCAAACTTTAACCACTTTTTTATGATGATGCTCCGATTCTGCAAGGATTAGCCGGGATAGACTTTCGGTTAACTGAATCGTTGAATATGGATGATTCTCCAGATCAACCGGTCTGACTGTTGATGATTTTTGTTCGATCAGCTTTTTTAGTCCTTTTTTGATAGCATCTATATCATTTACATCGCAGGCAATGCCGGCCTCTTGTTCTTCCAGAATTGCAGCTGAATCACCATCGACAGGACCGAGCATTAATACCGGCCGGCCGGAACCAATATATTCAAATAATTTTCCGGGAATGTGATGACGGATATCATCAACATCCGGGACATATAATACCAAAATATCCGATTCAGTCATTTTTTTGGTTGCTATTTTGTGTGGCTGGTATTCTTTCAAAAAAACCGTGTTTTGAAGTTGAAACTTCTTAATCAGTTTTTCCAGTCTGGGATTATTATCACCGATAAACTCCACTTTCATATCTATCGTATTCTCAAGAGCTTTCACAGCTTTTAGAAACATTTCCGGAACAGCTGCTACACGGATATTTCCGATATGTCGGATCAGAATGGAAGACGATTGCTTATTTTTGATGCCATTATGTTTAAAATCCTCCGGATCAAATCCGTTTGTGATTACGTGATAATCACGTTCAAAAATTTTCCGATAGTTTCCAGCCTGTGATGGCGTTACCGCTATCACTTCATCAGCTTTATTTAGAATTGACTTCTCCAGTATCTCATCAATTTTATCAGCTACATATGTCCTCGGTAATATCTTATTATAATAGACCTGTGTCCAGGGATCACGAAAATCAGCCAACCATCGTATTCCAAATTTTTTCTGCAAATGCTTCCCGATAAAATGAAATGAGTGTGGTGGGCCCGTTGTGATTACGGTTTGAATATTTTGCTGTTTAACCAGTCTCTCTGCCTGTGGCCGTGCAGCCAGCACCCATCCTGCTCTTGCATCCGGAATAAAGAAGTTAGCCCGTATCCAGCTCCCTACAGAAGCGATAAACGAATCCGATTCAATTTCAACGGTTGGTTTAATATTCTCCGGTTTATTACTCTTGAGCTTAGCATAAATCTGGAACGGTTCAATCGTTTTTGACTTGTAAACTTTTAACTTTTTCGGGATCTCGGATGTCAGGCTCTCATCCCGGAAAGGGTAGGTCGGGTTTTTAACCGTCAGTACTATGGGTTCAATCTCAAAGTCGAACAGGTATTTGGCAAACTTCAGGTACCGGTGAACTCCGGGTCCTCCGCTCGGCGGCCAGTAATAGGTTGCGATCAGTACTTTATGATTTATCATTATACTTCATCATACGCCTTTTAATATATCCGGTTAATAGAACGATTCCGATACACCACTGAGCAATATTTGCCGCCCAACTGACAGGCACACCCCAGGTATGTGATTTTGGTTTAAATTCAAGTTCAAGTCTATGAGAACCTGTTGGGATTTCAACCCCCCGAAGCAGATAGTTGGTTTTATGTATCGGGATCTCTTCCCCGTCCAGCCTGGCTATCCAGCCTTTCGGGTAATAAATTTCACTCAGAACCATAAATCCGGGAACAGTACGTGTTACCGACAGAGTAATGCGACGTGCAGTATAATGGTCAATTGTTACAGAAGCCTGCTCGTCAGGTGCACTTCGGATCTCTTGCCCTGTTTCCACGATTGCAAGGTGCTCCGGATTAAATTCTTTTTGAGGTTGAATAAACTTGAATGCCACACGGGATGATCTTACCGTTTTAACCTCTTCAACAAACCAGGCTTTCGGAAGTACCATATCGTTTTTATAAACTCTGTATTCATCTTCTCTAAAAACTTCAGTGTATCCCGGAAGTGGAAGTTGACGTTGGGAAGTAATGAATTTCACATTCAGCATATCCAATGCTTTCATGTTTATGCCGCGAGGGCCGGTAAAGAGCCCCTCATCAATAAAATCCTGGATAATGCTGAGCTTTGCGCCGGAATATCCCCCGATTGTCGGATAAAAATAACTGGGAATGGCATTCTCGAACGGATTGTCGTCCATCGGAAATACCCTGTAGGGATAACTCTCAGGATTATTGATATTTTTCCGGATGAAGCTATCAACAGGACGTTTTTGATTTTCTATAACATCCGTAATGTCAAGGTCAGATGGTTGCAGTGTATGTTCACTTATATAGCGATTTCCAACGCTCAACAAATCGAATGCAGAAATCACAATCAGTGAAAGCAAAAAGAATCCTGTTCCAATATCGGTTCGTATAAACATGACGATCAGGAGGGCTGCTGCTCCAACAATGAACAGATATCTCAGAATATCAATTTGTGCAAGCTCTCTGCGTTCAGTCTTAAAGCGGGAATTTATCATTTCACTGACTTGCTGTTGGACCTGAGGGGCATCTGGCTGCATATTAAAATGAACGGCGACTTGATGTGAAATCCTATCCCGCTCCCGTTCACTTTCAAATTGCAATATTCTATTCCCAAACAGTAACAGAAGCAATATCAATCCGATACCTACAGTTATTCCGGCAGGTGTGTATAGTTTCCTGATACCATTCTTCCCCTCTTTAACCAAATCCATGGCAGATTGTAAACCATATATGGCAACTACAGAGAAACAAAAAACAGTGACTATCAACCACATTTCAGGTGTGCGAAATTTGTCAAAGAGTGGCAGAGTATTAAACCAAAATTCATTTAACGGAAAATAGTACCCCCAGGAAAATGTCATCGTTAAAACACCGATTCCTGTAAACAGATAGACAATCTTTTTTTTCGACCTGAATAGTGCGATTAAAAACAGAAAAGCTGTAATCGAGCCCATGTAGTGTGGGCCCATGGTGCCGGGTTTTTCTCCCCAGTAGGCAAGGTCGCTACCTCCTCCGAAAAGGTTTGGAATCAGTAAAGTGAGTGTTTCCAGAAATCCCTGAGACCATTCAAATGCATATGCAAGGCTTAATCCGCCTTCGGAGGCTACTTCTGCAATAGCAGATCCTCCCCGAATACTGTACGGTGTATATTCCATGAGTTTCCAATACCGTTCAGCCGTTCCTAACATCCCAAGAACGACGGCAGTGGTGATCAAGGCTGTAATTTTACCCCACTCTG
>SKRC01000251.1 GCA_007118695.1 Balneolaceae bacterium
GAGGAGGTTGAGGAGCTGGATTGGAATAACATAACACTATTTGGAGTCAATAACAGGGATCTGCGCACCTTTGAGGTGGATCTGCACCGAGGCGTTGAATTGCTGCGAAAGTCGCCCGTGGAGACTGTGCGCGTTTCTGAAAGCGGACTGTCAACACCGGAGGATTTAAAGTATCTTGTGGATCACGAAATTGATGCAGCACTGATAGGTGAGTTTTTTATGAGACAGCCTGATCCGGGCCGTGCGGTGGCAGATTTACTGGGTCAAATGGTTGATTTGATTGATAAAGATTCGGAAGAATCGGAAGAAGAGGTACGCAACTGATGTTTGAAGAACCAGACAACCGGGTAGCTGTTAAAATTTGTGGATTGACCAACCTGGAAGATGCCAGGTTTGTTTCAGGTGCATTAGCCGATTACCTTGGTTTTATTTTTTTTGAGAAAAGCCCGCGTTACATAGAACCGCCAAAAGCCGGGGCCATTATTAACTGGATTGAAGGCCCCCGGACGGTTGGTGTGTTTGTCAATCAACCCCTTGATGATGTCAATATGATCGTACGGCAGACCGGAATCGATCTGGTGCAGTTGCACGGGACAGAATCCCCGAACTATTGTCAGCTGATGGAGAAACCGGTGATTAAAGTGTTCCATATTGACAGCAATACGACGCCCGATGATTTAAAAATCACTATGGAGCCGTATATCGGGCATGTAGCATATTTCCTGTTTGATACCAAAACGGATGAGTTGTGGGGCGGGACCGGAAAAACGTTTGATTGGAACTTGCTTGAAAAGATTTCTCAGGACCGCCCGTTCTTTCTGTCGGGAGGGCTGAACGCAGATAACGTCAGAGATGCCTGCAGGCTGGCCCAACCGTATGCTGTGGACCTCAGCAGCGGAGTCGAACAGGCACCGGGTATCAAGGATTACGACAAACTGGAGAAGTTTTTCGAGGAAATGCGACATGTCAATGGGCTGTAGGCAAGGAGCGAGGAACGAGGAATATCGAATATCGAATATCGAATATTGAATATCGAACACGGAATGTCGAAGGAGCAAGGAGCAAGGAACATTGAATATTGAATATCGAACAAGGAATGTCGAAGGAGCGAGGAATTTTGAATATCGAATATCGAATAAGGAATGTCGAATTTTGAAGGGCAGATTGTCAATTGTCAATTGTCAAACTGTCAACTGTTTATTGATAACTGTTTACTGAAAACCTGGAACACAAGATTAAATAAATGAAATATAAAGCACCCACTAAACAGGGCTATTTTGGCAAGTTTGGTGGCAAGTTTGTGCCGGAAATTTTGATACCGGCAATTGAAGAGCTGGAAGCTTCCTACCTGGAAGTGAAGGATGATCCCCTGTTCAAGGCGCAATTTGAGGAGCTTCTCAGAGATTATGTGGGAAGGCCGACAAAGCTCACATTTGCCAACCGCCTGACGGATCATTACGGGAAAGCCAAAATCTATCTGAAACGGGAAGATCTCTGTCATACGGGAGCCCATAAAATTAACAATGCCATCGGCCAGATTCTGCTTGCCAGGAAAATGGGAAAGACCCGCATCATTGCGGAAACCGGAGCGGGCCAGCATGGAGTGGCGACAGCCACGGCCTGTGCCAAGTTCGGCATGGATTGTGTTGTCTATATGGGAGCAGAGGATATGGAACGTCAGAAGCTGAATGTGGACCGGATGCGTCTGCTCGGCACCGAGGTGCGGCGTGTGGAGAGTGGTTCCAAAACCCTGAAGGATGCAACCAATGAAGCGATCCGCGATTGGGTAACGAATGTAGAGGATACATTCTATATCATCGGTTCGGCCATTGGCCCTCATCCGTACCCGATGATGGTGCGGGATTTCCATAAGGTGATTGGTGAAGAGACGAGGACGCAGCTCAGGGATGCGGAAAACCGTGATCCGGACTATCTGGTCGCCTGCGTTGGCGGCGGGTCTAATGCTATCGGCTTCTTCCACCCGTTCCTCGACAACGATAACGTGAAGATGATCGGCATCGAAGCGGCCGGCCTGGGAGCTGATACTGATCAGACGGCAGCCACACTCACCAAAGGAACACCCGGCGTTCTTCACGGGTGCATGAGCTACCTGCTGCAAAGCGAAGAGGGCCAGATACAACTGGCTCACTCTATCAGCGCAGGGCTTGACTACCCGGGCATAGGACCCGAACACTCTTACCTGTTCGATATCGGACGCGTAAAATATTATAGTGTCACTGACAGTGAAGCTATGGATGCGGTCAAACTTTTGGCCGGGCTGGAAGGAATCATACCCGCCCTGGAGACGGCCCACGCCCTTGCCTATCTGGAGACTCTATTGCCTCTGACCACACAAGATCAGATTGTGGTATTGAACCTGTCTGGCCGGGGCGATAAGGATATGAAAACGATATCTGAAAATTTATCATGATCAAAACACAAAACAGGATACAAACCCTATTTGAAAACCGGAATCAGGAAGATAAGGTGATGTCGCTTTTTCTGACGGCCGGATACCCGGACCTTGAAAGCACGGCCGAGCTCATCCTCGGCTTTGAAGAAAACGGGGCCGATATCATTGAACTGGGAATGCCTTTCAGTGACCCTCTCGCAGATGGACCCACCATACAGTTTTCAAGTACGGTGGCGATTGAAAACGGGATCACCATGAACGGGATTTTTGAAATCGTCCGGAAAGTCCGCAAATCGTCCAACATCCCGATTGTACTGATGGGCTATATCAACCCGGTGCTGAGGTATGGCATTTCAGGGTTTTGCACCCGCGCAGCCGAGGTGGGTGTTGACGGGCTGATCATTCCGGATGTAACACTCGAGGAGTCGGAACTCATTCGGGATGAGGCAAAAAGTCATAATCTTTCCCTGATCTATCTTGTTGCTCCCAATACGGGTGATGAGAGAATGGCAAGGATTGATGAGGCTTCGGAGGGTTTTGTCTATTGCGTCTCCGTAACCGGTGTGACAGGTGCCCGGGAAGGCGATGAAATAGCCAGGTCGGTTGAGCGTTTTATAAACCGTGTTAACCGGAATGTAAAGAAAAATCCGAAATTGATCGGATTTGGGATCCGCAGTCATGAAGACGCAGTGCGAATCACAC
>SKRC01000147.1 GCA_007118695.1 Balneolaceae bacterium
AGTTTTGCCATTATAAATCGTGATGAAGTGGAGATACATCTATGGGCAGCATGTGATTACAGCTGAAAATATCGCAGCTTTATTCTATTCATCCGGCCCATTTGGAGTGGAGCCGAAAGCTTTCTGGCGGGTACTGCAAGTTGTCGAATTGCAGTTGAAAATATTCACGAACTTTTTTCTGAATATAAAGCAAGCGGTGTGCTTTACAGTTCATCAACGGTTGTAGAAGAAACTGCCTGGGGTACAAAAGAATTTCCTGTCGTGGACCTGCACCGTAATTTGTTAACATTTTATGAGCCGGTTAAACAGTAAATCATTTTCCAGGAAAAGAATGAGCTCAATCGTCGTTGTCCATACCCTATTCGGAGTATTGTCGCTTATCACAGGAGCTGTCAACCTGTTAATGACAAAGGGGACGAGGCTGCACCGCCGGATCGGCTGGATATACGCCGGAAGCATGTATCTGCTGCTGTTCTCTTCTTTTTTTATTTACGATGCATTCGGACAATATGGTGTTTTTCATGTATTATCAGTATTGAGTGGAGCCGGTCTGACCATAGCCCTGTACTTCCCTTTATTCAGGCGATACCATCCCCACTGGATCGCCCATCACTACGTTTGGATCGCCTATTCTTACATCGGACTGGTGATGGCAACCGGATCGCATTTTATCGATATGCTTCCACACTGGCCGTTCGTACTCCGGGCATTCCTGTTTTGGGGGCTGCCTTTTCTTGTCGGCTCGATTTTGATATTCGGGCCGGGCAGGCGAACGTTGAAAACGGTTGTTCAGGGATTCGCAAGCCGTTAAAATTCTGTTTTCAATAACTGCATTCAGAAATACTGCAATATCAAATTAAATTTATTGCCATTTCTCTTATTTCACATGCTGATATAAATGGATAAAAACAATCACACAATACTTACTGAGCTGATTGGCAGGGTTCATGTTTTGGCACCTAAACAACTTCAACAGATCACCAATGAGTGTGAAATCAAAGCATTCCAGAAACAGCAACACATAGCCGAAACCGGGAATGTGGATCTGAATGAATATTTTCTGCTCGATGGCATTGTTCATCGATATACATTTGCGGAAGAAGGAGAGTTTATTACAACGGGTTTTTATATGAGCCCAACTATTATCACCCCCAATTTTGCACGAACATCGGATCAGAAAAGTATTTTTTCACTGCAAGCCCTGATTCCATCCGTCATTGCTTTTATTCCGGTTGATAAACTCGACGAGTTGCGTAATTCAACCCCGGAAATCCGCAGATGGGGCCAGCGTGTGGTTGAACGAGAGTTAAAGATCGCATTTTTTCATGAAACCGTGTTTCGCAGCAGCAGCGCCAAAGAGAGACTGCTCCGGTTGAGAAAAAAGTATCCGAATCTTGAAAACCAGGTGCCCCATAGCTGTATCGCTTCCTATATCGGAGTTACACCTGTTTCTTTCTCCCGCCTGAGAAAGGAGCTGACCCATTGATGATTTCTTATCAAATGATAAGTGAGAACTACTGAAAAGGTCCTAAATTTGTTTTATCACATAAATGTAAATGGTGAGGCAAAACATGACCAGGGGAATTATTGTCCTTCTTTCACTTTCAGTTACAGTCGTCTTTTCAATACTAATCGGGGGTTCTATTATGAATAAACAGAATGACGCAGAAGCCGTTTTGAAAAAGTTAACAGATCATCAACAAACGCCATCCGTTCAATATCTGGTTTTCAACAATGACAGTATCATCTATTCCTGGTCGAATGGGCTGGCTGATATCGCCGGTCATCGGACAGCAGATCCAAAAACCACCTGTCACGCATACTCGGTTACCAAAACATTTACCGCACTTGCCATTCTGCAGCTTGCAGCCGATGGGAAGATGGAGATCGATGACCCTGTTTACCGGTATCTGCCTGAATTTTCTTATGGCCGGCAAATTACGGTACGAAACCTGTTGTCGCATTCATCCGGGATACCCAATCCGATTCCGCTGGGCTGGATACACCTCGCTGACGATCACCGGAATTTTAATAAGCATGAATTTTTTGAACGGGTAACGGGTGATAACAGCAAGGTGAAATTCAGGCCGAATGAAAAGTTTGCCTACTCCAATATCGGATATATGATTCTGGGTCAGATCATCGAGAAAGTTTCGGAGCAGCCGTATGAAGCCTATGTTGAAGAACAAATATTGAAGAAGCTCTCCCGGAAGGAACTTGCGTTTCAGATTCCCGATTCGGCTGTGCATGCAACCGGGTATCACAAAAGATGGAGTATCAGCAACGCTGTTCTCGGACTGTTTATTGATAGAGCAACGTTTATGGATAAGTCGATTGATGGCTGGAAACCGTTCAATTCGTTCTATGTGAATGACCCTGCTTACGGCGGACTTATCGGTACCCCGGCGGGGTTGATGGCCTATATTCAAGAGCTATTGAAGGAAGAAAGTGACCTGATACCCAGTCCTTATAAGAAGCAGCTTTTCACAGAGAATATTCTTGCCGGCGGCAAGGCATCGGGGATGAGCCTCTCCTGGTTTACAGGTGAGTTAAACGGGGCCCGTTATTACACCCATGCCGGTGGTGGGGGTGGATATTATGTTGAAATAAGGATTTATCCAGAATCCGGTGTAGGGAGTGTCATCATGTTCAATCGTTCGGGAATGCGAGATGAACGATTCCTGGATAAGACCGATGGATTTTTTGTCCATTCTCATGCAAAAGTATCGCATAACTAGATAAACCCGGAATTGTCATAAGAAATTTTAAGTCATGAATTCTTATGGAGTTAAAGTTTTTAAACTCTTACAAACGAATTCATAGTGAAAAGCTGGAGCAAAGCGCTCATTTTTTGAACACGAAGTGAAAGTCCCGGCCATTCGGGGGCAAAACGCAAAAGGCAAAAGTTGTCATGACAGCTCCAAAAACGTTCGGAACAAAGAGCAGGTCATGCGATCAGGCAGTGGGAACGCGTCCGGCTTTTCTACTGTCCGGATTACGATCTTAATCTCTGCGGGACAGTCGATCAGCTTACGGAAACAGCTCTGCCTTTCCGGTTTATTCCAAAACTGTTGCGAAGCGTTGGATCAGGTAAT
>SKRC01000257.1 GCA_007118695.1 Balneolaceae bacterium
ATACATACCTCGGAGTTCGTTTTTTGGCCACAGAGTATTCAACCGGTGTAAACCACGGTGGGCGCATTGATACCTTGGGTATTGATGAGAACGGAAGCACGGTCATTATCGAGTACAAGCGGTCGATGAACGAGAATGTGATTAACCAGGGGCTTTTCTACCTGGACTGGTTGATGGACCACAAGGCGGAATTTGAACTGCTGGTGCTCAAGAAATTCGGCGAATCTGAATCGGAGGTGATAGATTGGTATAATCCGCGTCTGCTCTGTATTGCCGGTGACTTTACGAAGTATGATGAACATGCCGTCAAGCAGATGAACCGAAATATTGAGCTCATTCGCTACCGGCGGTTTGGTGATGATCTGCTCTTGCTTGAATTGGTTAATGTTGCAGAGGCTAAAAACAACGATTCCAGCACGGTTTCAACCGGCTCAACCAAAACGAAACAAGAGTATAAAACAGTCTCCGAAAACCTGAAGGCCGCCAACCAGGAGTTAACCGATCTCTACCACGCCCTTCGCGATTACATGATGAACCTGGGCGATGATGTGCAGGAAAAAACCCTAAAGTACTATTTTGCCTACAAACGCATCAAAAACTTTGCCTGTGTGGAAGTGTATACCCAAAGCAACAAGCTGCAGGTTTACGTAAAACTAAACCCAGACGAGATACAGCTTGAGGAAGGCTTCACACGAGACGTCCGCAACATCGGCCACTTCGGAACCGGAGACCTGGAAATTACGATTCGAAATGAAGAGGACTTAACCAAAGCCGAGCCGTTGATTTTGAAGAGTTATGAGGAGAGTTGAGTTATTTGAAAATGTTTTAGATCATTCGAATTAGTTTTAACCTGTAATCACGATAAAATAAATTTTATGCCATTCGAACCTGATCAAATCAAAAAGGAACACATTTTAGCAGCTGTAAACAAGATAGGAAAGAGAAAGAAAGCGAGCTGCTTCGCCTGGTTGGAGTTTGGAAATCGAGAGCTGCTTAATTCAACACTTTATTTTTATGACAATCTTGATTTGGAACTTTTGTTCATAACATTTATGTTAATAAAATAAGTTATCAACAATTTAGTTAACTTATCCATATTGGAGTGAGTCAGATCAATTTTACAAAGGATGGATTATTACCAAAAGGTGAGTATGAGTACACTATTGAACAACTCCGTGAATCAATTTTTGTAGATGGTCCTGGAAGGCCAGTTATTCAAGGATGGGACAAAAAATGGCGACTTCATTTGGTGAATCAGTCAGAAATATTAATAAAACAATTGTGGGACATCGGAATTACAGAAATCTTTATCGACGGTTCATTTGCGGAAGCAAAACCCCATCCAAATGATATTGATGGCTACTTTGAATGTGATATCTCTAAATTTGCAAGTGGACATATACATCGAGAGCTAAATAAGAGAGATCCATATAAGATTTGGACATGGAATTCTGCTGATCGTAAAAGTTATCGCGGTTATGTAAAAAAGCAGCTTCCCATGTGGCACAAGTACCGGGTGGAATTATATCCGCACTACGGTCAAAATAGTGGAATAAAAGATAAACATGGAAATCCACTGATATTTCCCGCAGCATTTCGGCGAGATCGAACAACCAATAAGGAAAAAGGTATCATAAAAATTATTAAGTAAGGACATGCTATGATCAGAACGGATAAGGAATACAATAAAGCAGTTGAACGACTGGAAGAAGACCAAAAGATAATTGAAAAACAGCGTGCTCATTTTGAAGAACTGGGGCATTCCGGTGAAGAACTGGATCGTTTAATGCAGCGCTTAATCTCTTTTCATAATCAATTAAAAGAAGAAGTGGAGGCGTACGAACAGATGAGAAGAGGTAATCTTGGTAAACTGTATGGATTGAATAATATTGGTCGCTGGTTAATTGGAATTCGAATTGCCCTCGGTTTATCACAAAAAGAATTCGCGGAAAGATTAGAAGTATCACCCGCACAAGTTTCCCGGGATGAAAAAAACGAATATCACGGCATCACAGTTGAAAAAGCTCAGCGGATTTTAGAAACCTTCGGGGTGCGATTTGAAGCGGAAATCGAAGAGCCTATATCATCACCACAGAAAGATGATGATCATATGATGTATGCTTAGAATTACTCCAGCAAATAAATCACCGAAACGACCCCTGCCCGAAAACCCCTCGATCCAAACCCGGGTGTTGATTACATCATCCGTGTTGTAAATGTCCTCAAATTTTTGCACTATTTTGCATTGCTTTTCTATCTCTTAACCAAACATAACTACCATGGCTAACAGTCGCTTGAAGTCCAAAATTAAGATGCATGATGGTATCGTCGGCTTGATCTATCTGTTGAGTGTTGTTCTTGCCTTTACTGTAAACATACAATGGCTCTACCTGGCGGGAGGGGTTGCAATTCTTCAGATCCTCAGCATGTTTACCGGTTTTTGTCCGGTCTATTTCGTGATTGATAAAGTGATGCCGGAAGAGACTCATCAAACAACCATGCCGTAGGGAACAACTGACCTTTAATGGTTATCCGGAATATTGCCGAACATTTAATATTCAGCAGAAAGCTTTGAACAAAGAATATAGGCTGGATGGAGAAAAGCAGCCAGAAGAGATATCAGTCACATGAAATTCTACATCGGCGTCACAGATGATAATTGGTTCCGATTCTTGGCCAGCCGGCGGCCGGATGAAGTGAATTTCTGGCGTCCGAGGGACAAGTCGAATTTCAGGGTGATTCAGGAGGGGGCGCCTTTTTTGTTCAAGCTAAAAGCACCGAATGATTATATCACAGGCGGCGGGTTTTTTGTCCGGCACCTGTTTCTGCCGCTTACCCTCGCTTGGGATGCGTTCGGCATCAAAAACGGGCGGCAACGTATGATGAGTTCCGGAAATTGATCCTGAACTTACGGAATGACTATGACCTGAATCCGTCCATCGGATGCACGATCCTGACCGAGCCGTTTTTCTTTGACCGTGAGGACTGGATTCCGATTCCCTCCAACTGGGCCAAAAATATTGTCAAAGGTAAGTCCTATAGTACGAATCAGGCCATCGGGGTCAATGTCTGGCAACAGGTTCAGGATCGGCTGG
>SKRC01000236.1 GCA_007118695.1 Balneolaceae bacterium
ACCAGGTCATGGCCTGCTTCCAGCATTTCGATCAGAGAAGGGATCTCTGCAGGATCGTCCTGAAGATCGGCATCGAGGGTTGCAACATAACGGCCCCTGGCTACTTCAAAACCCGCCTGCAATGCCGTACTTTTCCCATAATTTCTTTGCAGCGATACGCCTTTTACCCAAGGATACTTTGACCGCAGCTCTTTTATCACATCCCATGAGTCGTCTTTGGAGCCATCATCGACCAGAATCAGTTCGAATGTGAACTCCCCGAGGCTCTCTGCAATTCGCTCCACCAGCTCCGGCAGGGATTTTGACTCTTCAAAGAGCGGAACAACCACCGACAGCTCCATCCCGCCGGATGTATTGGATTTTTTTTGAATTATTGGTTCTGAATCAGACAAAAGTTTGCAACTTATGTTATTTCTTAGGATATATGGGCATTCTTAAAACAACGGTTGTAAAAATACATTTTTAAACTGCTATGAAAAAATTGTATTACTCAATAGGTGAAGTAAGTGAAATTACATCCATAGAGCCGCATGTTCTTCGTTACTGGGAAACAATTTTTGATGAGCTGAGTCCCCGGAAGAACCGCGCCGGAAACCGCACCTATAAAGAGCAGGATATTGCAGTAATACTCCGGCTGAAAGATCTTATTCAAAAGAAGAAGTACAGCACGGCAGGCGCCAGGAAAATATTGAAAGACCTGCCTGCCGCGGAAGGGAATTCCAGTGAGCTGCCGGCTGAAGTGAAAAGAGATCTCAAGGAAGTGCGGATGTTTCTCAGCAAACTCTCTGAATCGCTTTAACACACCTATCTCTATGGTATACAATATGGGCACAGACGGGTTAAAACGTTGAGTGCTGTGTTAACGAGACAAATTTTCGCATAGCCCGATAAAATTCATCGAATCCTGTTTGTTCCTTCAGATGCCGGCAAATGTGCCGGATCCGGCTGAAAATCAACCGGTAATTCCTTTCCTCGAGAACCCGACCATCAGCAGGTGAAGAAAAATGGCGCAGATCAGCAGGGCAACTCCAACCAGGTGGAACAATTGCAAGACACCGGGGATATCCAGCCATTCCATGCCCACGCCAAGTACCACCTGCAGCAGTACAAGTTTGACGATTATATTTCCCAGAACATGCAGTGATCTGTAATTGGTATATTGGCGATTGATCCACCAGTATCCGCCGGTGGCCGCTACAACCAGCCAGGAGAAACTCCGGTGCAGCGGATACATCCAGCCTTCGAGCAGATCGATCCATTCGGACCTGGGTGGCGGTTCGGGAACGTTTTTAATCACATCAATCATCTCACGCACCTGTGTGCCGATGACCATTTGAATCACTGTCAGCACAAGCAGCACGATACCGGCCGTCATCAGGCGTTTTTTCGCAGGTTCCGACAGCGATATATCCAATTGACGGTGTGTAGCCCTGAAGGCGGTAAAGAGCAATACATTGACAATGATCATCGCCATGATCATGTGAAGGGTAATCATACCGGAACTCAGTCCGGACCGGACCACCTGCCCGCCCAGCCAGCCCTGGATCAGCACCAGGACAAATGCAGCCCCTGCACTATACAAAATAACCGGATCGGATTTCCGGTATTTGAAGGAGAATGCGAATGTGGCTGTAATCAGAAGTCCGATGATAACACCCACAAGCCGGTTCACATATTCGAGCCACGTATGAAGCGGATTAAACAGGCCGGCGTCAAAACCGGGCGGCAGGGCATCGGCCGATGTGGGAGGAATCCACATTCCGAAACACTTCGGCCAGTCGGGGCAACCGAGGCCGGCGCCGGCAGCACGCACAAGCCCGCCCACAAATATGAGTACAATGGTGGCAATAACCGTGGCAATCGCCAGCTTCTGATATCTGTTCAAATTCATATAAAATTCACCTGGGTAATCGATATTCTATTAACAACCGTCCGTCAACAAGATAATTCGCTAATTTGAAACGGTTATAAAGGTAACATATCAAATGAAAATTGTTTACCTTGATTTGCGATATTATCGACTCAATATACCGGCTTCGTGATTACAAAAACAGCAAGTATCAGGCATTTACTGGCTACACTGAGCGACTATTATGAGCTGACCAAGCCCGGCATCACGTTTACTGTCGTGGCAAGCATGATGGTGGGATTTATCATGGGAGCTGCCGGACAGCTTAACTATGCCCTGATGGCTCATGCGATCATGGGCACCTATCTGATTGCCGCCGGCACAGCCGCTCATAATATGTTTATGGAGCGCGGCCTCGACGGACTGATGCGCCGCACCAGTAAACGCCCGCTCCCGGACAGCCGTATCAGTCCGCGCCAGGGATTTATCTTTTCCATGTCGCTGATCCTCGCCGGCCTGTTCTACCTGCTGGTGGTCGTAAATATCGTGGCGGGACTGGTTTCCCTTGCCACCACAGTGATTTACCTCTGGGCATATACCCCGCTGAAACGAATCTCGGCACTGAATGTATTCGTTGGCGCCATACCCGGGGCTCTCCCCGTTGTCGGCGGTTGGGCGGCCGCCACCGGCACCGTATTTGAACACGGCATGTGGATCCTGTTTGGTATCGTTTTTTGCTGGCAGATCCCCCACGTGATGTCCATCGCCTGGGTATGCAAGAAAGACTACGAACACGCCGGCTTCAAAATGCTCCCCAGGAACGACAAAAACGGGATCATCACCTCCATCTGGATTCTATTGCCGCTGCTCATCCTGTTTCCCACCGTGTACAAGTTATATGTCATGGACCTTGTCGGTTTGCTCTATCTTTCAGGTTCCCTGATCGCGACGGCAATCTTTTTCTGGTATGGCATCAAATTCGCCATCCACCGCAACATACCCGAAGCCCGAGCCCTGATGTTCTCTTCATTTGCATACCTGCCCATCATCTGGATCTTTATATTTGTTGACTGGATGATCTGGTGATTTAAAGGTGAGTAAATCAGTTTATATTCCAAGTGACGGATACCGGGAGGGATTGGCTTCGTGCATGATCTCATACACCGCTTCGAAAATATCGTCGGCACTCGGCTTTGAAAAGTAGTCGCCATCGCTGCCAAATGGCGGCCTGTGTGCCTTTGCAGACAGGCATCTGGCTTCAGAGTCGAGGAAATAGTAGCCTTCCTGCTCTTCTATCACATGTTGCATCATATAGGCGGTGGCTCCGCCGGGAACATCCTCATCAACAAAGAGGATTCTGTTCGTTTTTTCCAGGGATTTCACTATCCGGTGATGGCGATCGAAAGGCATCAATGTTCGTACATCAATGAGTTCAACCGATATGCCGGCATTTTCCAGCTCCGGCAATACAGCTTCAACAAGATTGCATGTCGATCCATAAGAGACAACGGTAATGTCCGACCCTTCCCTGAGCACTTTCGGGATGCCGAGGGGTACGGTGAATTCACCCAGGTTTTCAGGCAATTTCTCTTTGAGCCTGTATGCATTCAATGGTTCCACGACCAGTGCCGGGTCATCGCCCTGCAGCAGTGTATTGTAAAACCCGGCCGCATCCGTCAGATTCCGGGGTACGCAAAGATGAATGCCACGGCAACCGTTGATGATCATGCCCATGGGTGAGCCGGAATGCCAGATTCCTTCCAGCCGGTGTCCTCTCGTGCGCACGATAACCGGGGCAGCCTGCCCTCCAGCCGTTCTGTAGCGAATGGTAGCAAGGTCGTCGCTGAGCCCCTGAAAGCAAAACAGCAGGTAATCCAGGTATTGAATTTCGGCAATTGGCCGCAATCCCCGGATAGCCAGCCCGATCCCCTGCCCCAGGATCGTTGCCTCCCTGATCCCGGTATCGGAAACGCGTAACTTACCGTATTTCTCCTGCATTCCCTCAAGGCCCAGGTTCACATCTCCCAACTTGCCTGTATCCTCTCCGAACACCAGTGTTTCAGGATATTTATTAAATATTTTGTCGAAATTATCCCGCAACACCACACGGCCGTCAACCTTTTTCGCTTCGCCAGGAAATGTCGGTTCTATCTCTTCGACATGCAGCGGTGAATGGTCGGTTTCACTGAGCAGATGGGAGTTGAAACGTCGCTCATTGGCCTCACGGCTCTCTTTCAACCATTGGATCAGTTCCTGACGGGCATCGGAATCCACTCCTCTTACCAACCGGATCGCACTCCGGGCTGCAGAAACAACATCATTCCGGAATGGGCCTGTCCTGGTCTTCAATTTCCTGATTAATTCATTGATCTGATCGGAAGTATTTTCCTCAGCCAATACCTTTAAAATCTCGATAACTTCGTCCTTTTCCCGAATGATAGGCTCCTGAAAGGCACTCCATGCCGATTTTTTGGCATCAAGCACATCCTTTTTGGCTTTTTTATCAATCTCATCAAGTTCTTGCTCATCCGTAATTTCCAAAGTCAGGATCCACTCTCTGAACTGCCTCAGGCAGCAATACTCCTCTTCCCATTGAAGCCGCTCCTCAGATTTATAGCGCTCATGAGAGCCGGATGTGGAATGTCCCTGCGGCTGTGTTACATCTTCTACATGAATCAATACCGGCACATGCTCAGACCGGGCAAGTTCTACAGCTTCAGCGTAAATATCGTGCAACCTTTCATAATCCCATGCTTTCACCGTCAGGATTTCAAGGCCGGGTTCCTTCTTTGTCCGCTGGAACCCCTTTAAAAGCTTCGAAATACTTTCTTTGGTAGTTTGATATTTTTTGGAAACAGAAATTCCATACCCATCATCCCAAACAGACAACACCATGGGAACCTGCATGACACCTGCAGCATTGATGGTTTCCCAAAATAGTCCTTCCGAGGTACTTGCATCACCAATCGTCCCGAACGCCACTTCATTTCCATTTTTTGAAAATTCGGCTCGATCCTGCAGATCCGAATGGTTGCGATACACTTTTGAAGCCTGGGCCAGCCCAAGAAGTCTCGGCATCTGCCCGCCTGTCGGTGAGATATCCGCCGAGGAGATCTTCATTTCCGTTTGTGGTTTCCAGTTGCCGTTTTCATCGAGCAGGCGGGTGGCAAAGTGTGCATTCATCTGCCGGCCGCCGGAACTGGGATCTTCCTTCACGTCGGGATTTGCATAAAGCTGTGCAAAAAATTGCTCTACCGTCAGCTCTCCGATTGCCAGCATAAATGTTTGATCGCGATAATAGCCGGAGCGAAAATCCCCTTTCTGAAAATTTTTGGCCATCGCTATCTGGGGCAGCTCTTTTCCGTCGCCGAATATACCGAATTTAGCTTTACCGGTCAGAACTTCCCGTCTGCCAAGATGCGACATTTCACGGCTAACCCGGGCAATCCTGTAATCCTCGAGGATTTCCCCGGATTGTTTCTTGGAAATTTTCATTCTCGATTTTGTCGCTTCTGATTCACCCATAATAACTAGTTCATTATATACTCAATTACCACTACAGTTTTGAACACAAGTGACAAATTAATAATAACAGGATCACCCGATTTTACAAATCTGAGTTCTTCTGCCACAGCAAAAGGGTATTCATTCAATCGTTATTCACTGAAACCACCTTTGGTCATATTGATTGGATCCAGGGCTTTTGCAAGTTCATCCTCAGATAAATCTGTCATTTCAAGGGCAACATCGAGAACCGCCCGGTCTTCAGTATAGGCTTTCTTGGCAATTTCTGCTGCCTTGTCGTATCCGATCAATGGGTTTAATGCAGTAACCAAAATCGGATTTTTCCCAACCATTTGCCGGATATTATTTTCCCGGACAGTAAAGTTTTTCACCGACCTGTCAGCCAGGTTTCTGGAAGCATTGGCCAGCACCCGGATCGACTCCAGCAGATTGTGTGCTACCACCGGCAACATCACATTGAGTTCAAAATTGCCTGACTGCCCGGCCACGGTGATGGCGGAATCGTTGCCGATTACCTGCGCACAGACCATGGTCAGGGATTCTTCCACAACCGGGTTTACTTTTCCTGGCATGATGGACGAACCCGGCTGGAGCGCTTCGAGCTGAATCTCGCCCAGGCCGCTGTTCGGCCCTGAATTCATCCAGCGCAAATCGTTTCCTATTTTCATCAGGCTCACTGCAAGCGTTTTAAGCTGACCACTCATCTCAACCGGGGCATCTACGGTCGACTGTGCTTCAAAATGATTTTTCGCCTCTTGAAATTCCACTTTTGTCGTTTCGGACAACATTTTAGCAAAACGGCTTCCAAAGTTCTGATCGGTATTGATTCCTGTGCCCACGGCCGTGCCGCCTTGTGGCAGCTCCTTCATTCGGGCCAACGTAGATTCCACACGATGAATGCCGAGTTCAATCTGACGGGCATACCCACTGAATTCCTGCTCAAGGGTTACCGGCATGGCATCCATGAGATGCGTGCGGCCGGTTTTTACGATATGCGCCATCTTTTTCCCCTTTTCAACCAGCGTATCGTGCAGATGTTTTAAATCCGGCAGCAGTCTGCGGGTTGCAGTCAGTATAGCCGCTACGCGAATTGCCGTGGGAATCACATCATTTGAACTCTGTCCGAAGTTTACATGGTCATTGGGATGAATTTCAACCCCGCTGTCGCCCTTGAGCTCATTCGCCCTGCGGGCAATCACTTCATTGGCATTCATGTTGGTGGATGTCCCGGAACCGGTCTGAAAAATATCGACCACGAAATGCTCGTCAAGCTTGCCTTCGGCTACTTCCCGGGCAGCTTTGCTGATGGCATCGGCTATGGAAGGGTCGAGTTTTCCCAGGTCACTGTTTACCCGGGCTGCTGTCTGTTTTACCAATCCCAGCGCTTCAATAAACTCTCTGCTGAAAACAATGCCACTGATTGGGAAGTTATCGAATGCCCGTTGAGTTTGCGCTCCGTAATAAGCGTTTTTGGGTACTTTCACTTCTCCCATTGAGTCTTTTTCGATGCGATAGTCACTCATAGTAAATTCCGGATGTCAATTTCTGTTTTTATGCACAAGTACGTTTGATGCGGCCAGTAGCCTAGTACTGCAATTTACAGAATTTTGAAGAATAATCGAGCCGGATTACAGGTCTTTTCGGTACATGCGGTAGGTTTTTGTCCTGGTGCCGCCAATTTTTTCAGCGACCCGGATCATTTCGAGATTTGTCTCAAGAATCCAGCTCAGCTCAGAGGTGTGAAAGTCAAATTTCAATCCGTTTTCAATGGATTTTTGATGCAAAAGTGCATCGATTCCCTTGCCCCGGTGCTTTGGAAGCACCCCCATCAGGGCGGTTCTGACTCTGTTGATTTTATTTCTCAGGTAAAGCAACTTGATAATCCCAAACGGAAACAGCCTGCCATTCATTTTTCTGAATACCTGGTTATAGTCGGGCAGGGCTACCGAAAATGCAACCGGCTCTCCATCTATTTCGGCAACATGAGCAAATTTCGGATTCACAATCGCCTTTAAATCTTTGGCAAGTATATCGAGCTCTTCCTGCGAAAGAGGGATGAAGCCCCAATTCTCCCTCCACGCTTCGTTGAAAATATGCCGGATGATCTTTACTTCCTCTTTCATTTTCTTCAGGTTAATTTCCCGGATTTTCAGCCCCGGCACCCGTTTTCTTACAATTTCAACCGCTCGTTTCATCCTGTCCCTGTCAACCGTATTTTGATCCACTTCATAGGCATACAGGTCCATCTCCTTTTCCAGGCCGGCCCCGGTAATCAGGCTGTCATAATAATCCTTATGATAGGGCATCATGATGTATGGATATTTATCAAATCCATCCACAAGGATACCCACCTCATCCATCATGCTTGGATTTGACGGGCCGAGGAGATCCGTCATCCCCCTGTCCCTCAACCAATCTTCCACCACCCGAAACAGCAGGTTGGCAACCCCTTTCGAATTATTGGATTCAAAAAAACCAAAAAATCCGGTTTTTGTGTTGTGATGTTCGTTGTATCGATGATCGATGATTGCAGCTATGCGTCCGGCTGGTTCCCCATCTTCTTCTGCGACAAAAAATGCGATTTCCGCATGATTATAGAATGGATTCTTTTTGGGGTTGAGCAGTTTCTTTTGTTCCCGCAACAGGGGGGCAACCCAATAGGGATCCCCGTTATAATGTTTATAAGGGAAATGAATAAATTGCTTCTTTTCCGTCTCGGTAGAAACGTACGTGATCCCGGTTGTTTTTGGCATTCTTTCCAAATCAGTTCTCAAGCAGTGAATGTCCGTTTTTGTCTATAATACCATGCTTGATTCCCACGACTCTAAAAGCATCGAGTACCTTTTCAAGGTGTTCATCCGTGTGTGTAGCCATATAGCTTGTTCTCACCAGGGCCTGGTTTTGTGGAACCGCCGGCGGAACCACCGCATTGACATAGACCCCTTCTTCAAACAAACTTTTCCAGAACTGGAAACAGTCCATCATATCCCCGATAACAACCGGGATGATCGGGGTCTGACTGGTCCACACGTTGAACCCGAGATTTCTCAATTCTTTTCTCATAAAGTTGGAAATCTCTTCAAGTCGTTCAAGCCTCCAGGGCTCCTCTTTCAGTATCTCCAGGGCTTTCAATACCGTGGCAACATTGGCAGGCGGCATGCTGGCGCTGAAGATATGTGCCGGTGAATGATGCCTGATAAAATCTATAACCGGCTGTTCTCCTACTATGAACCCGCCGAGAGAGGCAAAAGATTTTGAAAATGTTCCGGTGACCAGATCTACATCATCGAGTAATCCGAAGACCGAAGCAGACCCCCGCCCGCCATCACCAATCACACCGATTGCATGGGCATCGTCGAGGTAGAGCCGGGCTCCGAATTCTTTGGCAAGCTCCACCAGTTCAGGCACTTTCGCAATCATACCCGACATGGAAAAAACCCCGTCACTGACAATAATTTTACCGGCGGCCGGATCTGCTTTCTCCAGAAGGGTTCTCAAATGCTCCATGTCATTGTGACGATACCGGACGGTCTTTGCATTGGATACCTGGGTGCCAACAACGATACAGGCGTGATTATCCTTGTCAGAAAATATTATATCGTTTCGACCCGCTATGGTTTGAATGGAGCCTTCATTGGTCTGATACCCGGTACTGAAAAGAACACACGCCTCTTTCTGCAAAAATTCGGCCAGTTTTTCTTCCAGTTCAAGGTGCAGATCCAGGGTACCGTTCAGATACCTGGAACCGGTGCATCCTGTTCCATATGTTGCAATTACTTTTTGAGCCGCTTCAATCGTACGCGGGTCATTGGTTAGTCCAAGGTAGTTATTCGAGCCGGCCATGATTACATCCCGGCCTTCAATCTTTACAATAGTCCCGTCGGTAGCCTGAAGAGGCTTAAAATATGGATACAGTCCCCTTCCTTTTATTTCATCAGCCTTGGTAAAGTTAAAGGCTTTGTCAAAAATGTCTGTCTTTTTTAAATCGGGTCTGGATTCGCCCATTATAAACGGCTTGATCATTGTCATTAAACCTTTAAATATAGCCACATTTACCGTTTCATCAAATTAAGAAAGGACGCCTGAGGCCACTTGTTTCAATTAAACGAAACTTCATTTAAAAAGTTCACGTATTCTTTAATTATGGTATCCCAGCTGAAACGGTCCAGGACGTATTTTTTGGACGATTCTGACAATCTGCCCAACTCATTTTCCAGTACCTGATCGATTTTCTGTGCGAACAATTCCGGTTTTCCGTGGGGTATCCGGTAGCCATTGACACCCTGTTCAATCACATCCTGAATGCCTTCAAGATCGGATGCAATGGCCGGCACCCCCGCTTGGTTGGCTTCGAGCAATACGATCCCGAACCCTTCCATATCCCCATCCACCGGGATGTTCGGCATCACAAACAGATCCGAACCGGAATACGCCGATTTCAGAATCTCATCGGGTTGCCGGCCGGTGAGAAAGATTGAATTTTTGAATTCTGATTTTTCAGCTACCTCTTTGATATTCTCAAATTCCGGCCCGTCACCGATAACCAGGTAATTCACTTTATGTTTCAGACGCGGCAGCACTTCCTGGATAAACCAGGCATGCCCCTTGCGTTTGACCTGACGGCCCACCGTCAACAGCAGGAAACCTTCTCCTATCGGTTTAATGCCAAAATGTTCCATTAATTTTTTTCTCGCCGCCCCTTTTTCTGGCAAATTTGAAGTTCTCCGCCGGTCGAGACCATTGGGCAGTACCACCCCTTTCTCAGGCTCCATACCTCTTTCAATGCAGGCTACCCTGGTGGCTTGAGAGACCGAGATCACCCCGCTCAGTTTATTGAATACCACCGGCAGGTATTTCTGATAAACCCAAAATGGCAGGGTTACATCCTGGCCATGATTTATGGTTACCATCGGTTTATCGATATTTTTGCTGAGAAATGGAATAACGCCTGCCGTAACCATGGAAGAAAACAGTATGACATCCGGATTAAATTCCCTGACAGCTTTTGGAATCAACCTCAACAATTTAAATAGGAAAATGGTTGTGGCGATACCAATCCCCTTCCAGGGAGCCCGTTGTATGATGGTTTTCAGTTCAACCTGTTCATTTTTCCCCAGGGCGTCAACAAGTTGAATGCTCACATTTTGCATGCCACCGACACTTTCAAGCGGCTGATTTTTTGGAGGATGCGAGTGAGATATGTAAAGTATTTTTAATTTTTTCAACGATTCCCGGTACTGTTATCCAGAATCTCTAAATAGTATGCGAGTAATTTACCATTAATTTGGTCCCAAGTATAGTGCTGTGATTTTTGGAGTGACATCCTGCCCATTTTTTTTCGCAACTCAGCATCGGCAGCAAGTTCGGTTATCGCGGAAATAAATTTTTCCGGTTCGGAAACTGATATAAGATAACCGTTCTCCCCGTGATCAACCAACGATTTACTACCTACCGCATCAGCAACGATGCAGGGCAATCCACTGGTCATTGCTTCAAGCGTCACATTGCCGAAAGTTTCCGTATCGGATGGAAAGAAAAACAGGTCACTGCATGCGTATGCCTTTGCCAGTTCTTCACCGGTTACAAACCCGGTATAAACGGCATCGGGCAATATTTCGCGCAATCCATCCATCGCCGGACCATCCCCTACCACAAGCGCTTTCAGCTTTGGATTTTTGGCCGCTACGGCGTTCACGGTTTCAGCAAAAAGATGTAAATTTTTCTCCCACACCAGCCGCGAAACAAATGTGACGACAACATCATCATTGCCGAACCCATGCGAGCGCCTCCATGTTTCATCTCTTTTCGACGGGGAGAATAGGGTCGAATCAACCCCCCGTGCCCATATCCTGAGATTCCCATTGATTCCATGGTTTCGGAGTGTTTCGAGCATCGAAGTGCTGGGTACATAAAGCTGTGCGCAATGGCCGTAGAACCATTGAAGATATTTCCAGCCAAGGGATTCGAGAAATTGCAACCTGTAATATTTTAAATAGCTTGGGAAATGTGTGTGATAGGAGGCGACAACGATCTTGCCCTTTCTTCTTGCCCATTTCAATGCCTTGTAGCCGAGCAGATCCGGTGTTGCGATATGGATGATATCCGGATCGAAATGTTCCAGTTCAATCTGTGCTTCTTTGGAAAAAGAGAGCGTCATCCGGTATTCAGGCCTGCCCGGTATAGCGATTGAGGGCACATCAACCAGCCGGCCCTTATGCTCCAGCGCGGGTTTATTGATGGTCGGACCAAAGACCAATACTTCCATCCCGGAATCCTCGAGAAAGGCCACCAAACGGTTTAACGTGAGTGAGACACCGTCGCGAATGTGATTATAATTGCCGGTAAATAGTGCAATTTTAAAGGATTCCATATTTTTTTAAAAGGCAGCTTTCAACTTTGTATCTTCGCTGTGTTCAAACTGTACAATGATAAAATCGATGGCACCGAGCGCGTGAATATAAGGATTAAATGAAAGCATTTGTTACCGGAGGAACAGGATTTATTGGAAGCCACCTGGTCGACCGACTGATTGCAGGCAAAACCTACGATGAAATCCGATGCCTTGTAAGAAATCAGGAAAAATGGCTGGCCGATAAACCTTACACCAAAGTCCGGGGAGACCTTTTTAGCATTACCACACTCAGAAAAGCACTGGAAGGTGTTGACACACTGTTTCATATTGCCGCTATTGTGAAAGCACCGGATATGAATGAGTTTAAAAGGGCGAATGTCGAGGCAACGGAAAATATCATTCGACTTGCAAATAAATCGGGCGTTAAGAAAATTGTGGTCTTGTCGTCGCTTGCTGCAGCCGGTCCCAGCAACGGCAAGCCCCGGACGGAGGATGACCCGATGAAGCCGGTCAGTATGTATGGGGAATCCAAAAAACAGATGGAAGAGATGATCCGGCGGATTCATATGCCGGATTTATCGGTGACCATCCTGCGGCCACCGGCAGTATACGGGCCCCGCGAGGATCAAATCTATACTTTTTTTAAATTAATGAACAAAAGGATTTGCCCCATTGTAGGTGACGGGAAAAAACCTGAAATTTCAATGATTTATGTTTCCGATTTGATTCAGGCTATCGAACTGGCTGCAGTAAATAAGAGTCCGGGGGTTGGTACGTATTTTGTATCCGGCCCTGAAGTTTATAACTGGAACCAAATCAGAAATGTGACATCAAAAGTACTTGGCAAGAAACCTGTTCCGTTGTATATCCGGCCTGGTATGGTTAAACGGATTGCCGATGTGGTTGAATCGACGGCATCTGTTTTCGGGTTGTACCCGGTCCTGAACCGGGAAAAAGCAAGTGAAATGGTGCTTGAATGGACCTGTACAAACCTGAAGGCCATAAAGGAATTGAATTATCACCCTTTGGTTTCTCTCGAGGAAGGAATATCGCGAACAATTCACTGGTACAAAAAACATCATTGGTTATAGCTTTATGCAGTTAAAATTCAGCACTTGTATCTTACCCTTTTTGATCATGCTTGTTAATCTGCCGCAGCCGGAAGAGCTGCATGCACAGGATAAATGGGCCAACGATTTCAGAAATACGATGGAAATTCGATCCATCAAAGCCGTTGAAAGTTCCCCCGCCCACATGTACGTACTCTCGGAAAGTGAAGGACTGGCTGTATTCCGCACAAATGCCGATACACTGCAGTGGCTCTATTCGTCTTCCGGAATGGAGCGGCGCGGAGATAGGCTTCAGGCCGATGTAAGGTTTGCCTATCTGTATGGCGATTCCAGGAGGCTGACGATAGTAGAACCTACATCCGTGCTGGGAGTGTATTCTTCAACTACCCTTCCCCATCAGCCAAAATCGGTGCAGCGCCTGAGTAACAGGGTGTACATTGCCATGGGAGAATACGGCCTCGGGAGGCTCTCGCTCGAGTCCCCGGATGATGTTGACAGCGATCCCGAAATGATTTTTGCAGATGAAATTGATGGGCGCGAAGTACTCGACCTGGCTTCCGACCAGGCGACCAGACTGTTTGCCCTCATCGGCGGGCAAGAACTTTTGCTGCTCGACCGGATTGATGCTGAAGAGACGGTAGAACCGAACCGCACGGTTGAACTGGACCGGCGTGCCACCCGGCTTTTCCTGACCAAAGACGAACTGATCGGCACCGATGCTGACGGGACTCTGTTTTTGATTGACTCTGATGGCAGAACCCAAACCATCGCTGACGTTGAGGAGCCTGTTTCGTCACTGCGTATATGGGAAGATCAACTGGTTGTTCGAACGCAGAGCGGACGATTGTGGATCGGTGAATTTGGTGAACAACCCGAACTTTGGAGAGACGATACAGATTCCGGGAATTATTTCACAGTCTCAAACGGACAGCTTTGGGTTTCCGAATTCGACAGGCTCTCCCCGGTCGTAAGAATCGATGCCGCCTCTGAAACAGAATTCACGGCCAGCGCGGATCAGTCCCCGGAAATCAAACCAATTGATGATATCACCATTCCCTATCCGCGTCCGGTGATTCTGCCTCTGGAATTGGTAAGCAACCACGATGTCAATGAAATCGAGTTCTCCTACAGATCAAACATTGAAAATGCAAAAATACGGGGCCAGTCGTTCTATTGGCAGCCAACATCCTCGCAGGTAGGCCGGCAACAATTCACAATCGCAGCTACCACCTCTTCGGGAAGAACCGATACTGTGAGTTTTACTGTGGATGTCCGACCATTCAACTCCCCGCCGAGATTTACACCCCTGCAGCCGGTTACGGTCAGTGTCGATGAAGAATTTACGCTCGAAATCAACGCGATTGACCCCGATGGCATGGACCCCGACCTGATCCGGTACCTCGGGGTAGACATGCCCGACGGAGCTTCTCTCGATGAGAAAACCGGGGAATTCAAGTGGACACCGAACATCCGGCAGGTTGGTGAATTTGAATTCCAGGTTATTGCCACCGATCAGTATGGGGCAGCTGCCTCCAAAGATATAGAAATCAGGGTGATTGAAACCGATCCCGACGAAGAAGCTGATATCGATACCGAACCCTGATCCAATGGACTGGTTTACCGTCAGCGATAACGTGCCTGAATTCCCGAAACACGAACTCTTAGAGTGGTACGACCGCAACAGCCGTGACCTTCCCTGGCGGGATTCTGAAGATCCCTACAGCATCTGGATATCCGAAGTGATGCTTCAGCAGACACGGGTGGATACGGTTATTGACTATTATCACCGTTTCAGGGAAGCTTTTCCGACGATTCAGGAGCTTGCAGATGCCGACCGACAGAGCGTTCTGAAGGTTTGGGAAGGCCTTGGGTACTACAGCCGGGCTAGAAACCTTCAGGATGCGGCCAGGACCGTCGCAGAGCAATTCAACGGAGAGGTTCCAGACAGTTACAAGGAAATCCTCAGCCTGAAAGGAGTCGGCCCTTATACGGCCGCAGCCGTTTTGAGCATCGCTTATAATAAACCGTATGCTGTTGTCGATGGCAATGTGATCCGTGTGCTTACGCGTTATTTTGGCGTTAAGGAAGATATTCGCAGCCAGTCGACCAAAAAACAGATTCAGAAATTGGCCGATGAAATTCTGGACAGGAATCGTCCGGGCGATTTCAACCAGGCGCTTATGGAACTGGGAGCCACAATCTGTACCCCATCCGGGCCGGACTGTCGTTCGTGTCCGCTTTCGGCCGGCTGTACGGCTTACAGAACGGCAGCCACCGACACTATTCCGTATAAATCACCGGCAAAACAGTCACCCCATCACCAAATCGGGGTCGGGTTGATTAAAGACAATGAAGACCGCCTGCTGATAGCCCTCCGGCCGGAAGATGCAATGCTGGGGGGATTATGGGAATTTCCTGGCGGCAAGATGAGAACAGGAGAATCGATCAAACAAACGGTAAAAAGAGAGTTGAAAGAAGAGCTGGGGGTAGATGTGGATGTACTGGAAAAATTTATGAAGCTGAATCATACCTACTCCCACTTTAAGATCACACTGCATGCCTACTGGTGCCGGATCCTCCCGCCCAGCCCTGCCCCTACACCGGCAAGCAGCCAAGAAATCCGGTGGGTCACGGTACCGGAACTTAGCCAGTACCCCTTCCCAAAGGCGAACAAGGTTTTAACCGAAAAACTCCTGAGAAAGCTAGAGTTTTGAATCTGTTAATGAGAGAATTTGTGAATGACCGTGTGATGATTGGACAAACTTTTTAAGTTATTTAATAACGTTCTGAATTCTGAATTCTGACTCCTATTTTCATTCCATGCCATATCCACTCAGAAGGCGCAGTATTGCAAAATTAATGGAACTCAAACCGATTCTCGACCGGATCAATGATCAGGTTGAAGCCCCCGGCTATGTGCAGGGCGATCCGGTACAGTTTATGCATGCTTTCGAGTCGAAGCGGGACCGGGAAATTGCCGGGTTCCTGGCCGGCATGATGGCTTGGGGGCGCCGGGATATCGTCATCAGAAAGACAGAACAGTTACTTGCAAGGATGGGCAATACCCCTTATCAATACGTTTTAAATTATTCACCGGCTGATATCAGGGATTTCACCAATTTCAGGCATCGCACCTTCAAACCGATCGACATCCACGGGTTACTTTCCACCCTTCAGATCATTTACCAGAATTATGAAGATTTCGAGGCGTTTTGGAAGGAGTGTTATATCCGGGCAAAGGCAGATAATCGTCATTTCCTCTCGGTATTTCATCACCGGTTTCTAAGCCTGTCAAGCGAACTGACAGGCAGAACGCGGAAACACATTTCCAATCCCGATAAAAACAGTCCCTGCAAACGACTTTTCATGTTTTTGCGATGGACAATCAGACAAAACAGCCCGGTTGATACCGGCATCTGGAGCTTTATTTCAGCCTCGGAACTGATGATTCCCCTGGATGTTCATGTTGCCCGTCAGTCGCGCCGTCTTGGGCTTTTGACCCGCAAATCCAACGACTGGAAAGCGGTTGAAGAGCTAACCCGGACCTTCCGCCTGCTTAACCCCGACGACCCGTCCCGTTACGATTACGCCCTTTTCGGGATAGGTGCTCTCGGTTATACCGTACCCGACCGGTTTTTGCTGAATTCGGTTTAGCCCGAAACGGCTTGTTAGGCGATCGTTTCGATTAACCAGCCTTTCAAAAGATTACACCTGCCCGCATTTTTCAACAAGAAATTTTCCCCTCAGCAAAAAGCAACATCCGACAACCAATAACCGATAACCAATAACCAATATCGACACTAGCCTCCGATCGCCAGTGCCATATACGTAATCAATGAAATGAGGGCCACGACAAACCCGGCGATCATCGAATAAAGAAAATACCCGATAATCAGGGCCGAAAAAGCCCTCAGCCAGTCGGTCATCTTGTCCAGGAGCAGATATCGGTTGTAGGTCATCAGCAAAATCAGGCCGATCAGAAAAGCGCTGGGATACAGGTGAATCACAGGATCAGTAAGCTGTGCTTGAAAGAGCATCCAAACGGGCACCAGAAGCAACAGGGCTACATTGGCTTGTCCGACGGCATAGGCATTCAGAATCAGGTGCCGGTAATAACCCGGGTGGGTCTCTCTGAAAAAAAGCATGCTTCCGAGCGCCAGAAGCGGAATCAGTAAAAAATTTAAGAACCCCAGGTATTGGGTATTGATGATCAGGCTTGTAATTTCCATAACGTCCTGAAACTCTTCCATCCTGTAGCCCTGAATATCTTCACTTAACTCCTCGATTTGTTCAGGATCGGCTGGCGACACCTCCATTTCGGGGTAGGAAACCACAAACGAAACGATAAAGGCAAGAAATAGAGCGGCGATGGCAACATAGAGAAAGGGATTCACATGGTTGCCTTTAACTCCCTCCACGAAACTGTCAATGACCTGTGCCGGCTCATTGTACAAGTCAATAACAGTATCTGAGAGTTTTTCAGTAAATCGCTTAGACTCTTCCGGTTCGCTCATCGGCACGATCTCCATTCATATTTTGTTGATAAAATTGCAGCAAAGAAAAATATCACTTCGTTCTGTGATTTTTTTGAATTCATGCTTATATTTGGAGTCTATCTAAAATTTTAAAACAGTTCAAATAACGTATGATCGGAGTTAACGTAAAAGATAATGAAAGCATTGACCGTGCGATAAACCGCTTTAAGAAGATGGTTACGCGTTCCAGGGTCCTCAACGAATATAAGGAACGCCAGCAGTATACCAAGCCTTCTGAAGAGCGTCGTGAAGCTCTCAAAAAGAGTGTCCGCGAGCAGCGCCGCCGGCAGAGAGACAACTACTAGGAAATTTAAGGAAAAAGCCCGCCGCCTTCTAAAGGGCTTTGCGGATGGCCTGGTGTATATACTTTACACCTATGAACTCCATTCCCGATTCAGCACCCCGGGATTTATCCGGCAAGAGACTTTTGGTAAATCCCATTTTAGCCCCCTCTTTCAGACGTTGTTCCACATGGGGCACACTTCTGATCTCGCCTCCCAGGCCCACTTCACCGACCACCATTGTATTTTGCAATACGGGTTTGTCTTTAAAACTCGAAGCCAATGCACAGATAACCGCCAGGTCGACAGCCGTATCGGCCACTTTCATTCCACCGGCAATGTTCAGATACACATCCTGCCCGGATAGCTGCATACCCGCTCTTTTTTCAAGCACCGCGATGAGCAGCGACAACCGGCGCTGATCAAAACCACTTGACGTTCTTTGCGGCGTGCCGTAACTGCTGGGTGTGACCAGTGCCTGGACTTCAACCAGCATAGGCCGGCTCCCCTCCATCACACAAGTCACAACATTCCCGCTGACCTCCTGGTCCATTTCCGAGAGAAACAATTCCGATGGATTTACCACTTCGCTGAGTCCCTGTTCGTTCATTTCAAATACCCCAACCTCCTGGGCCGGCCCGAACCGGTTCTTCACGCTTCGCAAAAGTCTGTGCAGCCGGCTTTGATCACCTTCAAAATGCAGAACCGTATCCACCATATGTTCAAGAATGCGTGGACCGGCAATATCGCCCTCCTTGGTGACATGCCCTATCATCAGCGTTGTCACCCCTTCCCTCTTGGCCAGTTGCTGCAAAAGCGCCGCACATTCCCGGACCTGCTGGATGCTGCCCGGCAGGCTGCCCAGCTGACTTCGGTAGACCGTTTGTATGGAATCGATCACCAGCAATTCCGGTTGTTCAGCCTTGGCATGGGCGATCACTTTATCAAGGTCTGTAATACCGAGCACCTTCATTTCACTTTTTTGGATGCCAATCCGGTCTGCACGCTGCCGGATCTGAGCCGCCGATTCTTCTCCGGCAACATACAGCATACGGAGTTCCGGATTGATTTTTGCTATCTGAAGCATCAAAGTGCTTTTACCAATACCCGGATCTCCACCAAGCAGAATCAGGGAAGCCGGCATCAATCCGCCGCCGAGCACCCTGTCGAGTTCGCTTACTTTTGTCTTATAGCGATTCTCCTCGGAATAATTGATCTCGGCAAGTTTGACCGGTTTTTCATCCCCGTGGCCGGAACTGATATCTACTTTATGCCTCTCCATGGTTTTGGGCTGCTCTTTGACTTCCCCGAACGTGTGCCATTCGCTGCAAGATGGACAGAGCCCTAGCCATTTGGGTGATTTATAGCCGCATGAATTACATTCGTAAAAGATTTTAGCCTTTGCCACTCAGATTTCAACCCTGGAGGTTTCTTCTTTTTTATCAGGATCCGATGCTGCAATCTCTTCAACCTTATGGTTTACATACCATGTTGTGGCTATAATACCCAATCCAATACTTATATAATAGGTAATGACACGCCAGACAAATACTGCCAGCCCAATAAAAGCTGTTCTGTCGATGAGCGGCCCCAGAAAGACGGCAAAAAGCCCCTCAACCCCACCGGAACCACCCGGTGTGGGGATCACCAAAAAAGCAAGATTCATCGCCAGGCTTCGAAGCACGAGCATGATCTCATTGGCAGGCAGCAGGCTTAAGACAACAATAACCGGAATCGCCACACGGCATAACCAAGCCATGGTTGACAAATAGAAAGCTTTCAGTATAAATTTTGATGATTTCTTTTGAAGCTCGTGGGAATATTCTTCCAGGTTATCCGCCTCCTCACTCACTTTTTCCTCAAATTTTCGAAGGAACGGCAGCCGGAAAACGGATTTGACCAATTTTTTTATCGATGCCGGGTTTACAAGAAGGCCATAGGCCAGTAAGGCACCATACAGCAACAGTCCGGCGTAGATGAGCACCATCGTAGCCGCTCCTACAAACCCGATTTCCGGTGGGATCACTGCAAACCAGACACCGGCTATCAGCAGAATTGGCACCGCCATTGCATACCAGAACTGATCGAGAAGCACCCCGTATAAAACAATAGCTGTTGATTTACCCAGTTGCATGCCTTCCCTCGACATCGCATATGTGGCAACGGGCGCCCCTCCTATAGTCGATGGTGTAACGGCCGAGGCAAAATCCCATGTTAATGCCACACGCAGCGCTCCCATCCATGTCAGTTCCCCTTCAGCCAGAAATCTGATTTTTGCCGCTACAAACCAAATTCGCAGCAGTGTCACTGCAAAAGCAAGGACCAGCCCCGGCATTCTTTTCAGGCGCAGATGTTCCAAGACCCCCGGGGAGTAAGTCAAATATATCACGATCGCCATTCCGAGGACACTTAAACCAAGTGAAATCAGAATGTACTTCGTTGATATGAGCGAATTATTATTGGTTTTTATGTCACTGTTGCTCATGCAGACATCTGTTGATTCGATCAGGGAATTGTCAATTCAACTTCACATTATCCCCATCCAAAAAAAAAGCCACCCCAACACGCTTGCCGGGGTGGCTGGCAAAGTTAAAAAAAATCAGGCTAAATCTATGCTATCATCCAAATAGACATCCTGAATCAGGTTCAAAAGTTGAATACCTTCATCTCTTTGACGCTGAAAGGCTTTTCGCCCACTGATCAGCCCCATGCCACCGGCACGCTTATTGATAACGGCTGTTTTTACCGCCTGGGCAAAATCATCATCTCCTGATGCCCCACCGGAGTTGATCAATCCTGCACGGCCCATGTAGCCGTTTGCTACCTGATAACGGGTCAGGTCGATCGGATGATCACTGGTCAGTTCCGTATAGATGCGCTCGTCAAGCTTTCCGTATGAAGAATCGCCCGTATTCAGCGCCTTGTAACCACCATTGTTGGTCGGCAGTTTCTGCTTAACGATATCAGCGCCAATGGTAACACCCAAATGGTTAGCCTGTCCGGTCAAATCAGCAGAAGAATGATAGTCGGTACCGTTAACTTTAAATCCGGAGTTCCGGGTATAACACCAGAGAATAGTTGCCATTCCCAATTCGTGTGCATAAGCAAATGCCCGCGAAACTTCCTCGATCTGCCGGTTGGATTCCGGGGAACCAAAATAGATGGTCGCTCCTACAGCGGCCGCGCCCATATCGAAAGCCTGATCGATTGTGCCGAACATGATCTGATCGTAGGTATTGGGGAAAGTCAGCAATTCATTGTGGTTGATTTTAACAATGAAGGGAATCTTGTGTGCATATTTCCGGGAAACTGCTCCCAGTACACCGAATGTTGATGCGACGGCGTTGCATCCCCCTTCGATGGCCAGCTGAACAATATTTTCCGGATCAAAATAATCGGGGTTTTTCGCAAACGAAGCCCCTGCACTGTGCTCGATACCCTGATCCACCGGCAATATCGACAGGTAACCGGTGCCTGCCAGGCGTCCATGATCAAACATAGACTGCAGGTTTCTCAATACCCGCGGGCCACGGTCTGAATCATACCAGGTACGTTCAATATAATCCGGTCCCGGTGCATGCAAAATGTCTTTGGGTATTGTTTTACATTCATGTTCCAATAGGTCGGAAGCTTCATCTCCCAACAGTTCTTCAATACTCTTAGTCGCAAGTGCCATGCGAATCTCCACTTTGGTTAAAATATTTATTCACTCTGCATCAACTCGTCAAATCAGAAAAGTAGTACAGAACCTTAATATAATTGTTCCTGTTGGAAATGGCTAAAGCATGGAAACGCTTTCTTGTCAAAGATCACAAATATTTACACCGGCCACTGTTCGATTTTGTAAGCCGAATCCCAAAACATCCATTCCAGCCGCGAGGAGTCGATAAATCTATCTATCATCCTGCTTCGGGTCTCAGATGCCGCGTTTTCGGCTATACGATCTGTAATATCAATCGCCCGGTCGACACTTTCCGAGAAATCTTCCCCGGCGTAGGTATCGATCCAATCCTGGTATGGGTTTTTTTTGGCAGCCCGTTGATAGATATGCAGGCCCACTTCCCGGTAGATCCAGAAACAGGGGAGCAGCGCAGCTACGGCAACCGGATAATCCTCCATCGTGGCCATGGCAAGCAGGAAATTGGTGTAGGAAAAACAGGCCGGTGATTTCTTCACGTCGATATGGGCATTAAAACGTTGCAAAAAACTATCATGGAGTGAACGTTCAACCACTACAGCCCCAATGGCAAACTCAAGAAAATCTTTTAACTCCCCGGCTGATTGGCTCCGGGCGCCGGTAATTGCCAAGGCTTTGGAAAAGTCGGCCAGGTACAGGGCATCCTGTTTCATATAGAAAGCAAACTTGTCCCGGTCGAGTGTCCCTTCGGTCAATTCCATGTTGAAAGGCAGTTCCAGGATTTCCTTATAAATTGGTTTGATCTCCTTCCAAAGTGTCTTTGTAAACTTCATAGCTTCGGTGTTTTTTTTGAAATTCTGGGATTGATTAATCAGAATAACAGACAAGTGATTTTGATATAAAAAAGAAGATTATCGATGTTAAATAACTAATAATTATCTACTTAACAATCCATAATAATTACTCAGAAAAAACTGCTGACTGACACACTGCCAACTGGTTCACCTGTTCCAAACATCATAAAAATGATTCAACGGGCCGTGGCCGGATCCCAACTTGTATTCGGCGCCGGCATCAATGGCCCCGTTGATATACTGTTTGGCAAACAAAATGGCACTGTGCAAATCACAGCCTTGGGCAAGGTATGCTGCAATTGCCGATGCATAGGTACACCCGGTGCCATGTGTGTTTTTGGTATCGGCCCGCCGGCCGGTAAACTGGAAACTCTCATAGTTTCCATCCTCATTGCAATAAAGATAGTCGGTAGCTGTATCGGCTTCAATGTGGCCTCCTTTTAACAAGACATTCTTCACTCCTTTATCAAAGAAATCTTCCGCTGCCTGCGCCAGGTCATTTTTCGTTTTGAGTTCTATGCCAGTCAATACTTTTACCTCAGCAAAATTTGGAGTAACCACCGTTGCCAGGGGAAACAGTTGTTCCACCATCGTATCGATGGCTTCATCCTGTAAAAGTTTATCCCCGCTCTTGGAAACCATAACGGGATCCAATACAATCTTCTCTGCTTTGTGAGCCTTCAGCCGATCGGCGACAACCCGGATGATATCGGTGGAAAAAAGCATCCCGATTTTTACGGCATCTGCCCCGATATCCTCCATTACAGCATCAATCTGTTTGGCCACAAAGTCACTGTCAGCCGGCTGTATGGCTGCAACGGTAAGAGTATTTTGAGCTGTCATGGCAGTGATTACCGACATCCCGTAGCATCCGAGGGCCGAAAAAGTTTTCAGATCGGCCTGGATTCCAGCTCCGCCACCACTGTCGGAACCGGCGATGGTAAGTGTTCGGGTATATGTTTTAGGATTCATGGTGTTGAGTATTGAGTGTTGGTTTGTTGATGCCTGATTTTAGCTACTGTCACGATTACGTAATCCATTCAATGATTCTGTATACATCAAACCGTAAAGCTGCATCCGTTCTATATATTGGTGAACAAAAATTTGTTATCGGGGTTACCAGGAAAACCTACTGTCAGGCGGCCCGGATAATCAATTAACCGAAAACTACAGCAGATCACAAAAACAATATGTTATGGCAAGGAATCAATCTGCTATGACAGGGTCGGGCAGTTGCATCAACTAACTTTTGAAATGATCAAAACCGTGTTGTTCAAGGCTGAATGGATTACCCTGCAAGAAATAAAGAACGTCGGGATCGTCTTCCACTACCTGACCGATAACGCTGAAGGGGTAACCAAAAGTCTCTTTAAAACTTTTCATCACCTGATTCAGCCCTGCTTCATCGATCGTAAACAGGATTCCGTAATCCTCACCTGCCGTCAGTGCCAGTTCTTCCGCCGACCAAGAAAATTCATCACACACCTCACGTACCACCAGCCGGATTGGTAATCTCTCAATATCGATCTTCAGCCCCACACCCGACCGGCGGGCAATATGTCCGGCATCTGAATCGATCCCATCGGAGAGGTCGATCATGGCGTGAACAGCCGGAAAACCTGCCAGATATTGAGCTTCCTCTATAAACAACCGGGGACGGTTATGAGTTTTGATCAACTGCCTGTACCGCCGGTCTTCATTCAGCCCATTTTTCATCAGAAGTTTCAGCCCGGCACCGGATTCCCCCACATTGCCAAGCAGGGCAATCCTGTCGCCTGGCTGTGCGGCCGATCGCCACAAGATATTCTCGGTCGCCACAGAACCCAGCACGGTGTAATTGAGTACCAGGGGCCCGGGGCTTTTGGTTGTATCCCCACCAAGCAATTTCACCCCATTATTTTGGCAGAGCCGATGAGCTTCCCGGAAAAATTGTTCCAGCCATTCGAGGGGAATATCATCGGCAAGACCGATACTAAGAAAGGCGTATTCAGGCCGGCCACCCATCGCCGAGATATCACTCAGATTTACGGCCAGGGATTTATACCCGAGATCTTCCGCGGTAATCCAATCGCGCCGGAAGTGGCGATCTTCTATCAGCATATCGGTGGTAACGAGAAGCGACCGGTCTTTATGGTAAGGCAGTACGGCACAATCATCGCCAATGCCAAACGCATCCGGTTCAAATTTCCGTCCGAACAGCCCGGCTATCTGATCGATCAGCCCGAACTCTCCCAGCTCGCCGAGAGAATGGAAACCATGGAATAAGGAATTGTCATCATCCTTTTTCATATATCATTTTATTACGCAAGCTCTACCGGTTTCCTGCAAACTCCCCGGGATGAGACTGTTCCCGGCCAACCATCCATTGGTTATTGCTGTCGATATTTGTCTTGACTTCATCCTGCCTCACCGAATCCACAATTTCCCGGAGTTCAGCTGCGGCTTTGCCGGGCTTTTCGGCTGCACAAATCGCCGAAACCACCGCAATTCCTTCAGCACCATGTTGCAGGACTTCCCCGGCATTGTCCCGGTTGATCCCGCCGATGGCAACCAGTTTATAATCGGTCTTTCCGGCAACCAACTTCAATCCTTCCAATCCCCACTCGTCCATTGTATCGCGCTTGGTGGGTGTTTTGAATATCGGGCTTACGCCAAGATAATCCACATCCAGTGCATCCACATTATCAAGATCCTTTTCGGTTTCAACTGACAGGCCGATCACCTTCTCGTCTCCCAGCAGCTTACGGGCCATACTAACGGGCATATCGTTTTGGCCGAGATGGACCCCGGAGGTGTGTGCAGCCAGGGCGACATCCACGCGGTCGTTGATGATCAGCGGAATATTTTCCGGATCGAGTATTTTCTTCAGATCCAATGCAAGCTGAATGAATTCCCGTGTGCTGCATTCCTTCTCGCGCAGTTGAACCGCAGTAGCACCATTATCCACGGCGCTCTTTACCAGTTCAGTTAATGAGAGGTTGTTCAGCATTCCCCGATCAGTAACCAAATACAGGCTCACATCTATATCACGCATAGTCCACCTCCGATTTCAGTTTTTGTTCGATTTCGTTTTTATCGATGGCATACAGGGCATCGATGAAGTGGAGCTGCAGGGTTCCCGGGCCATCGGCCTTTTCTGCAGCCATCTCTCCGGCAATTCCCATCACCCGCATAGCGCTGGCAGCTGCCTCGACGGGTTGTTCGACTACACCGGCAAATGCCCCTGTCAGTGCCGATGCCGCACACCCCATGCCGGTTACCCTGGCCATCAGTGCCGATCCGTTGTACACGGCGATTTCCTCCTGCTCCGAGATTATGTAATCGACTTCTCCACTTACAACAACCACACAGCCATATTCACTGGCAAGATACCGGGCTGCTTCCCGGGCCGAGTGGCTCTCCTGGGTACTGTCGACCCCTTTGGTACTGACTTCTGCAGAGTATAGTGCACTGATCTCAGAGGCGTTGCCACGAATGATATCCGGCGCATTTTTCTGCATCAACTGTTTAACGGAATTGGTCCGGTAACGAGTGGCACCGGCACCAACCGGGTCAACAACGATCGGTATCCCAATGCTTTTTGCTTTGGTCATTGCCTTCTCCATCGCCTCCACCCAGTGCGGGCTCAGCGTACCAATATTGATGACCAGTGCCTTGGCAATAGCAGCCATCTCGGCTACCTCTTCTCTTGCATGAGCCATCACGGGAGAGGCTCCCAGGGCGAGGAGGGCATTCGCTGTGCTGTTCATAACCACATAGTTGGTGATGTTATGAACCAGCGGTGCTTGCTGCCTGACCAACTGAAGTTGTTTCCAGGTTAATTCTGATTCTTTCATATATCACTCCTTTTTTTGAATTCAAAAAAAAAACCGTTTTCCCACCGGTGAAGGAAACGGTTTCTATTCTGATAGAATTCAAATCAAAAAGTGATCCACTATCAACAGATTCCATTTCCCTTCGCCGGCATGATCCAGATCAGGTTATAAGGGTTTTTTCTCAGTCCTGCTGGCTACCGCAGGACACCCCTAATGGTTGTAATAAAAATACGTAAAGAACGATTCAATAAAAATATACAAATCCATCCGCGCCAGCTAATTTAAAAACCGGAGCGGAAGGGCATTATTGTGTTGTGTTCTTTATTACATATTCGCCTGGGCAAGGAATGTTGCAAAAAACAGTTATCACTTCTAATTCAACACTGTTTTATCACGCCAGAAACCCTTAATTTTATGGTTTGGCAAAATTGATCAACGATTATTCATGCAAATAGACAACATCCAAATCGGAAACCGACCGCTTCTTCTGGCCCCCATGGAAGATGTGACCGACTCCCCGTTCCGGCAAATCTGCCGGCGAATGGGGGCAGATGTGGTCTATACGGAATTTATCAGCTCGGAAGCCATTATACGCGACTCCGACATCGCCAGCCACAAGATGCATTTTGAGGAGATGGAGCGCCCCTTTGGCATACAGATATTCGGAGGCCGTGAAGAGGCGATGGATGGCGCTGCAAAAGTGGCTGAATTTAACAATCCCGACCTGGTGGATATTAATTTTGGCTGCCCGGTCTATAAAATCGTTAAAAAAGGAGCGGGCGCCGGCTGCCTGAAAGATATGGATATGATGGAGAGAATGGCCGGAACCGTTGTGGATGCAGTCAGCAATCTGCCTGTAACTGTAAAAACCCGGCTGGGATGGGACGACAGCACCATCCGAATTCAGGAAGTAGCCCTGATGCTCCAGCGGGTTGGGGTAAAAACACTCACGGTACATGCAAGAACACGGTGCCAGAAATACAAGGGTGAGGCGCGATGGGAGTGGCTTAAAAAACTGAAAAATACACCCGGACTGGAAATACCCGTTATTGGCAACGGAGATGTGACAACCCCTCAGGATGCAAAAAGAATGTTTGATGAGACCGGCGTCGATGGTGTGATGGTCGGGCGCGGAGCCATCGGTAACCCTTGGTTTTTCCGGCAGACCCGCCACTACCTGGAAACCGGGGAACTGCTGCCGGATCCATCTATCGATGACCGGCTGAAGACCTGCGCCGAACAACTGCGTCTGTCCGTCAAACATCACGGAGAGCGATACGGCGTGATCATCATGAAGAAGCATTACGGCCAATACCTGAAGGGGATCCGGAACGGTAAAAAACTCCGGGCAACCATCATGGATGAAAAAGAGATGGCTCCCATCCTGGAATTGCTGCTCAATTTCCGTGAAGAAGAACTCTATGCCGTGGCTTAACCCACATTTTCACCAAAATAGTTGTGAGCTCCGGGCGCTCATCTTTTCCCTCCCGACGGCGGTCGGGACTCATTTTTTGTATCCCGACCGCTGTCGGGGTACATCTTTTCCCCACGGAGTGATATAAGGGTTAATCATCACAGCCATTCCCGGCCCATATAAGACTGCAGTACCTCCGGCACAGCCACCCGGCCGTCTTCCTGCTGACAGGCTTCCAGCAGCGCAGCTACTACCCGTGGCAGGGCAAGCCCTGAACCGTTGAGCGTATGCAACATCTCGATTTTTCCATTTCCATTTTTATATCTGATCTGCATTCTCCGGGCCTGAAAATCGGTAAAATTGGAGCAGGAGCTGACTTCAAGCCATCGTTTCTGGCCCGGGCTCCATACTTCCAAATCATATTTTTTGCTCTGGGTAAAGCCCATATCGCCGGTACACATGAGCAGGGTGCGAAAAGGCAGTTTCAGTTTTTTCAACAAAGATTCTGCATACTCCCTCAGGGACTCCAGTTCTTCAAACGACGTTGACGGATGCACAATTTTAACGAGTTCCACTTTATCAAACTGATGCAGCCGGTTTAATCCCCGAACATCCTTGCCGTGAGAGCCCGCCTCCCTGCGCCAGCAGGGTGTATAGGCCACATATCGCACCGGCAGATCCTTTTCATTGAATATTTCGTCCCTGTGAAAGTTGGTTACCGGTACCTCAGCAGTCGGTATGATAAAAAATCCGTCCCGCGGGATCACATACATCATATCTTCCTTATCGGGTAACTGCCCGGTCCCCCTGGCGGAATCTTCGTTGACAAAATACGGGGCCTGCAACTCGCGATACCCCTTCCGCTCAGCTTCATCAATAAAAAAGTTAATCAATGCCCGTTGCAATTTAGCTATGGGGCCCAGATAAAATGGAAACCCGGCTCCGGTAACCTTTGCACCCCGTTCAAAATCGATCCAGTTGTGTTCATCGGACAGCTCCCAATGTGGTTTTCGCCACTCCGCCTGATCGGGTTCTCCCCATTCGGCAAATACGACATTATCTTCATCACTTGCACCCACCGGAACCGATTCGTGCGGCATATTGGGAATGCGGAACAACAGCTCTTCTCTTTGTTTTTTGATGGCAGCAAGCTCTTCTTCCAGATCTTTTATTTTCTGTTTATCCTGTGTCGTAGCCTGAATAATTTTCTGAGCCTCCTCTTTCTTCCCCTGGCCCATCAACTCCCCGATTTTTTTCGCCCGGACATTGCTTTCCGCCCGGAGGTTATCAACCCTGGTTACAAGAGACCGCCAGTTTTCATCCACTTCAAGTACCCGGTCCACAAGAGCAATATCCGTCTCACCCTTGTTTAGCATTCCGGCTTTCACTTCCTTTTTATGGTCACGAATAAAATTAATGTCCAGCATTTTGCCGATTTCTTCTTATTTTCAGATACTCATTTGATGGCTTGGAAGATACGAGTCCTCAGCTTTCATCAGAAAAAAATTTACCAGGTTCAGACTCATTTTTTAGGCTGCATTATTCACCAAGCTCATTTTTTGTACGCGCAGCGTTAGACAAAACGTTGAAACATAAATGAGTTTTATTTGAGATAAATTATTGGTAGACAAGTAGTTAATACCATGTATCCCAAAAAGTTCCGGGAGTGAATAATGCAGGTTAAATTAATAGCTCCTTAGAAACTGAAAGCGTTAAACTTCGTCAAGTTACCCGATTTACAAAATGAATATCAACCATTGATATCCTAATTAATTTAGGTTAATTTCTTTTCCAATTAGAAAATTTAGGTATGAAGTAAGGATATGGATCATAGTTTGGACAAAATTGACATTGCAATACTCAATCATTTGCAAAAAAATGGTCGTGCGCAGCGAAATACCATCGCTGAAATCGTGCATCTGTCTGTTCCATCTGTTTCTGAGAGAATGAGAAAACTGGAAGAGCGCGGATTGATACAGAGTTATGCAGCATTACTTGATTCAAAGAAGTTTGATTTCGATATCACTGCATTTATCTTTGTAGAAGTGGATGGGTCAAAAAATTATCCCAAATTTGTTGAACGTGTTGTAAAAGAACCGGAGGTGCTGGAATGTCATTCCATTACCGGTGATGGGTCTCATGTGTTGAAAGTCCGGACCAGGAATACCGAATCCTTTGAAAAATTCCTTTCCAATATTCAGTCTTGGGATGGCGTAAAACGAACGAGATCGAATATCGTCCTCTCAAGTTTTAAGGAAACACGTGAATTGCCTATCGAAAAATCTGTGGAAACCAATAAAAGCAATTGACTTGCATCATTTCGCCAGGATACTTCAGGTACTGCTTTTATCATTTTTATTGCTGCCTTGCCTGATAGCATCCGGCCTGCAGCAAGACGGCATCAACCATCATCTCGGTGTGTATATGACCCCGGATGAATATGGGGCAGTTACATCAACACAACTTGAGCTGCTCGAAAGGCTTGGTTTCACGCTCATTGAATTGGAAGGCAGGGCTCCGCAATCGCTTCTCAATGCCCTCAATGAATCCGATTTCTATATCTTCGCCAGCCAATCCAGGAGATTTGTCACCTCATTTCATCTGCAGCAAAACGACAGCCTGTACGTCCAGGATGATCTTTCCTTGATCCGTTTTTACAGGGATAGGCTGGGAGGAAACTTCACGGGCATTGGCCTGTTCATCTATCCGGACGACAGATCCTCTTTTGCAGTCTCTTTGATAGACCGGTATGCAGACCGGTTTTCGGACATCAGGGAGGATGGGTTGCTCATCTACTACCGGACTGCATACTCCGGCTTTGAAAGTTATCCAATGGCTTTTTCATTCCTCTCATCCAGGCTCACGGATGGAAAAGGCGAGGTGCTACCGGCTCCGGCAATCCACTTTACACCTGCTGATACGTCTCTTGAGGCATTGAAAGATTTAAAAGATATCCTGGCATTATCATTGAAAAGTGATCAGAGTGCGGTTCTGATTCCCCATTCCTGGTTAATGGACAAACTGGGGCAATTTGAACTCCTTGAGGATGCATTGAAAGCTTATACTCAAAATAATACCCTGTTATTTCCTGAACCCGGCACAACCGAAACACCGATTCCCCCCAATTGGAGTGTCGTTCTGCTTATTCTGTTGCTTGGCAGTTACCTGATTCATTACCGCAACAACCAGGTTTACCAGCGTTCATTGTTCAGGTATTTTGGAATGCATAAATTTTTTCTCGATGATATTCTTGAATACAGATTGCGAACTGCCACACCTGCAACGGTATTATTTTTTCAGCATATATTAATCGCCGGGCTGCTTTTTTATCTGTTTGCTGCCTCCCTGGTCTCCCCCCTCGGCCTTGAGTCGCTTTATTACCATTTTCCATTGTTGCAATTCTTTGGCAGCGGGGCAACCGGTTTCTTTTTTGCAGGAATTTCTATCGCCTTGTTTTTGCAAACTGTTTCAATTTCATGGATAAGCATCCTTAATAAAAATAGCCGGTTAAGCCAGGTCGCAACACTATACTGCTGGCCTCTTCAGTTAAATCTTCCTGTGGTCATCACCATGATGGCAGTCCATCAGGCGGGCGGATCCGGTTATTGGCTGATCGCCATGGCAGCCCTCTTTGTGATCATCTGGTTTCTGAGTTTCAATATTGCATCACTGGATGTTGCAAGCTACCTGAGCAGGTTCAGAATACTCTATATCATATTCACGGTTGGCATTCATCTGGTCATTATAATGCTCCTGGCGTCTGCAACACTATTTTATCCACCTGTTTCAGAACCGTTACACATGGCTTTTTCCCTTCCCTAGTCCGCTTTTTTCACCAAGCTCATTTTTTGCACGCGAAGCGAAATTTGATTGTATGCAAGGCGTCCCGAAAATGGTGGCGGAAACGTACCCGAGTACGTTGAGCAAGCCATTTTCGGGACAA
>SKRC01000266.1 GCA_007118695.1 Balneolaceae bacterium
CGGTTACCGGTTACATCGCAGATTAATTTTCTCGTTAAACATCAACTGATAACCAGGAACTGTGTCTGTTGAATTTGCCCGGGTATACCGGTAATGATTTTAAAACGTATATCGACCTTCACACTGCACCATCAAATCACTGTTCCATGAACAACCCGCCATTGAATTTCCTCTGCCTGGTCAGTCTCTCCCTGACCCTGATCCTGCAAGCTTGCTCCCCACCCGACACCCTCACCACCCCAGCCTATACCCAGGGTGAAGGCCTGAACCTGGAACGGCCGATTCCGTACCCCATCGACATTCCGGCCGATTACTTCTACGCCATCGAAGAGGGGTCGCGGACGATGACCGGCGAGCCGGGTGATGACTACTGGCAAAATGAGGCGACATATCAGCTCCGGGCGGAGTTGATCCCGGATGAGAACAGGGTCAACGGAATTGCCAGGATTCAATATCAAAACAACTCCCCCGACGATCTGCAGCAGTTTGTCCTGGAGCTGGCCCAGAACCTGCACAAGGCGGGCACTATGAAAAAGGATAATACAGAGATCACCGGCGGCATCGAACTGATCAACGTAAAGTTTCGCGGAGAGGAAATGGATGAGATCGACACCAGCAGTCCGGGTTTCCAGCGTCACCAGGGGTATTTTGTGGATGCGACACGGCTGCTGATCGCCCCTGATGAACAGCTCAATTCCGGCGATTCCGTGGAGATTGAAATCGAATGGACTTTCGAAGTGCCCCGCCAGGGAGCCGGCGGACGTATGGGCCGAAGCGACGAAAACCTCTTTTTTATCGCCTATTGGTATCCCCAAATGGCCGTCTACGATGATATAATCGGCTGGTTTACCGACCCGTTTTTGGGAAATGCCGAATTTTACCACGGTTTTGCCGACTACGAGCTTGAAATCGTAGTCCCCGACAACTGGCTGGTGATGGCCACAGGTGATTTTTTGAATCCGCACGAAGTGCTCACAGATCCTGTCTATGAACGCTATGTGGAAGCCGGCGAATCCGATGACATCGTCCATATTGTCACCGAATCGGATCTTGGCGCGGCCACCGACCTGAGCGAAACCGGAACACTCAGCTGGAAATTTTTTGCTGAAAAAGTGCGAGATGTGGCCTTCAGTGCCACCCGCGAGTCGGTATGGGACGGGGCACGGGCGCCGGTTGGCGATCTGAGCGGTGACGGCAACACCGATTACACCAGAATTCACTCGTTTTACCGGCAGTCGGCCCCGCTCTGGCAGGACCAGGCCGAATATTCGCAGCACTCCATCAGTTTCCTGTCGGAATACCTGAAACACCCCTATCCCTGGCCGCACATGACCTCCGTTGAAGGGGCCGGCATTATCGGCGGCGGGATGGAATACCCGATGATCACCATCATGGGCAGCTACAACAACCTGGGCGCCCAAAGGCTGCACGGGGTAACCGCCCACGAATTTGCACACATGTGGATCCCGATGATCGTCAGCACCAATGAGCGCCGCTACACCTGGATGGACGAAGGTTTTACCACGTTCAACACCCACCAGGCGATGGTTGACCGGTATCCCCGGGATTTTGACAATTTTGATATTTTCCACTCCTACCTCGGCGTGGCCGGAAGCGATATGGAAGGGCCTATCATGCGATGGTCGGACTACCACTACCCCGGCCCGGCCTATGGCGTGGCATCCTATCCCAAACCGGCATCCATACTGACAGCACTCCAGGGACTGATTGGTGAAGAGGTCTTCCGGGAAGCCTATCATACCTTTATTGATGAATGGGCCTACAAACATCCCTATCCGTGGGATTTTTTCAACACCGTTGAAAGGGTGGCCGATACCGATCTGGGCTGGTTCTGGAGAAGCTGGTACTACGAGACCTGGGTGCTCGATCAGGCAATCGGAGATGTTGATGATAACGGCGAGAGTGTCACCATTGAGATCCACGACCTGGGTGAGGTACCGATGCCGGTGAAGCTGCTGGTCATCCTCAACGACGGCACCGAGATCACAGAAGTACTGCCGGTAACTCCCTGGCTTGAAGGTAAACGAACGACCACAACCACGATCGATACCGGCCGGCCTGTCAGTGAAGTGATCATCGATCCGGACTACCACTTTCCCGACGTGGACCGGACCAATAACTATTGGGAAAAATAAGAGATAGGGATTGTCGTTTTTTACATAGTTACGCAATACTACATGTTAATAGTGATATTAATGTACTGTTTGTAAAAATGTATAATATTGCATTGTTTTTATGAATTATTAAGTAACTTTTTACGATACTGAAGATATTTCATAATTGATCAATTGAACATGTACGAAACAAAATCTCTCCGGCTTATCTTTTTCGGGATCGGGCTCATTGCCGTCGTGGCTCTTACCGGTATGAATGTCTTATCGATGTATGAGTTGCGTGAAAGTACGATTGAAGCGGCTTATGACAACAAAAAAAATCAGATTGAAGAATTTACCAACCAGGTCAGGTTCCGGTTTTTCCAGCCATTCCGGGGCATCAGGAAACTCGATATCGAATATTATGAGCAGTATTTTAAGGAGCATGGGGAAATTCCTCCCAGCTTCAGGGATGTTCTGATTGATGCGAGCCAGGATTCCATTTTTTCTGAAATCTATTACTCTTCCCATGAGCAGGATCATTGCCTGGACACATCCAAACCTATCTACAAGTTTAACCCGACTTCCAGGGAATTTGAAGAATTGAATGAGGTTTCCGAGCTGGTTTGTGATGGCTTAGGGCTGGCAAGATCGAGAATGAAAGTGCTGATCGACGATATTCGCTGGAATAATAAATCGACCTTCGACACGCACCGGAGCATGACTCTCTCCTTGGTAAATCTAACCGAAAGGGAAGTCATTGGCCACCTGGTCTTCACCATCAACCGGGATTACCTGGTTGGTGATTACCTGGCGAGGAATCTCGTTGAAAAATTCGGCCCCAGTGAAGAGACGGGCATCATTGTCTGGCTGCGCGATTACATGCAGGAAGAGATTCTAACCGCATCCGACCCGGAAGCCCTCTACCA
>SKRC01000013.1 GCA_007118695.1 Balneolaceae bacterium
CCGGTCTTATCAGGCAATATTTTTATAGCCACGAGCCGCCTCGCCGGTCGAAGCAGCACCCGCACAAGTGGACGCCCTCCTGAAAAAAATTCGGTGCTTCGCACTATTTGGCCGAACCCAACCAACGCGAGGCCTGCCGTCGGTACTGGCAAAAATGGTGAAGGGGAAGCGTGGCGCCCCGTATTAGCAGCCGGCGACGCAAAAGAAGCACACCACAAAACGGGCTGGAAACCGTGATCGAATCCGGAGCAGCAGAGAAGCGACCATCGCCGCACACCTTTTTGGCAGAACCTTATGCGCCTGACGGGCCTTAACGTTTGGCGAATAACCGGCGGGGCGTTAGCCGTCAGGGAGGATCACAAGCCGGAACCCGACCGGTTGATTCGCATGGTTAAGTAGGGCAGTTTCCGGCAAATATGCAACTGAAATTCATGAACATGGCTGCCACTGACGAACCAGAGATTGTCCCGGCATCTGCCCGCCACCCGCAGGCCGGCCGGATTGCCGGAGGGGCCATCCAGGAAAACGCCGCCAGCCACTTGCTTTCTCCGGCCTTCTTGAAAAGCACTCGTCAGAAACGTCCCGGGCACAGGGAAAGCCGCCGGCAGGGGAGGCAGGCCCGGTTATTCCATTGGTGCCTGCCGGAGAGGCTTCTTATGGAAAAGCCACTGGCGTTGTCCCAAATGACGAACCATTGAGCCGTCAAACAAGCCGCCCTTTATCAGACAAAAAAAATTTTGATTCGTTCATGGCCGTTATTCCCGGCCTTACCTTTTACAGGGCTGAGCGGCTGGCCCGGATTGCTGCTTTTGACGCTCCAACGACTCCGATGTTGTGAAGAACTCGGCCGTTTTTCTGCTTGCCGCTCGTCGAAGGAATTCAGGCCTGCCCGTTTTAGCCGGAAACCGGTATCGGGACGTTTGGGAGGTGCAGATTGGGCGCATTGAAACGGCAAACCGGAACAAGGCCCAAGGGCACCGGTTGGCCTTCGCGGGCAGGAGACAACAGGAGGATGAACAGTTCAGTTCGCTGAAAAGCCGATGGTGCCCCGTTGGTATTGGCAGGAGGCTGGAGAGAAACCATGCCCGCTGCCCATCCCTTTGCAACACGTAGTGGCCTGCGGGAGACTTAACATATAAATACACGGACAGACTTAAATCGCAATTTTGCCGCGTAAAGTATTATTTATTTATTAATACACATTATTTGGGTAAAATGTCATTTTATCCGAAAAAATTATACGAAAAAGTGTCGGATAATGTGACTTTTTTTGTAAGGAATAAACCCCTGTCTGTTCTTACTTAAGAAAGAACATGAAGAAACAACTGTTGCTGGACCAGGTAAGAATGGAAATCCGGCGTAGAAATTATAGTTACAGAACTGAAAAATCTTACTGCCGGTGGATAAAACAATTTGTCCGGTACCATAATCTGACCCATCCAAGTGAACTTAAGGCGAATGATGTAGTCTCATTTTTAAATCACTTGGCCATTAAAAGAAATGTAGCTGCATCAACCCAAAACCAGGCACTTTGCGCATTGGTATTTCTGTATGAACAGGTTTTGAAAATGAAAATTGATGAACTGCATGACCTGAAAAGAGCTAAAAAACCAAAGCGAATGCCTGTTGTTTTGTCTTCCAATGAAGTAAAAAAACTGTTCCGGCATATCAATGGAGTGGAAAAACTGGTTTGTCAACTCATGTATGGTTCAGGCCTCCGACACTCCGAAGCCCTGGGATTAAGAATCCTCGACCTGGATTTCAGTTACAGGCAGATTATAGTTCGTAATGGAAAAGGATTGCAAGATCGAATCACCATCATGCCGGATAGCATAATCGGTAAATTGAAGGATCAGGTGAGAAAAGTGAGAATTCTTCATCTTAGCGATTTGAAAAAAGGGTGGGGACGTACCATTCTTCCAAAAGCATTAAATCGAAAATATCCTGGTGTTGATACAGAATTGAAATGGCAATATGTATTTCCCTCCAAACTAAGAAGAAAGGATCCAAGGAGCGGTATCATACATCGATATCACATTTCAGAACGAAAAATTCAAAGATCTGTAAAATGGGCGGTCCGGAAGTCCGGAATCGAAAAAAAAATTCTCCACACACTTTCCGCCATAGCTTCGCAACTCACCTGCTTCAAAACGGCTACGACATCCGAACCGTCCAGGAACTACTGGGCCATAAAAGCGTGAAAACAACAATGATCTATACACACGTTCTGAACCCGGGAGGCAAAGGCGTGAAAAGCCCGCTGGATAATACTTAGTCTGGGCGACTGGATTTGATCCAGTACCCCCCGGCCAGAAATTTCGCACCTCCTATACCGCATCCGGTACCTCGTTCCTGGCTCCCGCTGCCTTGCTCCTCGACCCCCTCAACTGGCTCCCTGCACCTTGAACCAGGCTTCCCGTGTCCATTTCACTATACCCCGCTCCTGGCCCCCTCAAACCCGGCGCCTTGCACTTCACATCACATCCCTTGAACCCTGCGCCTTGTACCTTGCCCCATGTCAACCCGGTATCACAAAAACGGGCAATGCAGAATACTGACTCATCTCTTTGGTGTGGTTCTTGTCAAACAGGGATTTTAAAACTGTCTTCTTGTATTTGGTGATTACCAGCATCTCAATTTTGTTGTTCTCAATATATCTCGAGAGCCCTCTGAAGGGACTTTTTTCATAATACTGGTCGAAATTTAGCGGATCATATTGGATCTGTTCTTTGACCAGATCGCGAAATCCCCTGAAACTGAGATCGGTTTGAAAATTGTCATCATCAGCAATATGAACCACATGAATGGTTGAATCGAACAACCCGGCAAGTCCGCTTACAAAGCCAAGGCTCTCAAGATCATTTTCCCTGTAATCCGTTGCAAATAGTATTTGATCAAAGCCTTTGTCTGTTTGGGTTTCCGGGACAATCAAAACCGGAACCTCCGATCGCAGTGCAACATCCGTTGAGGTACTGCCGAATAGTTTTTTCCTCAAACCCGATACGCCCATACTTCCCATGACAATTAAATCAACGTGCCTCGTCTGTACAATTTCCATAATTGAGGCTTTGGCCATCCCCGTGATCAGAACGGTATCAATTTGAACACTGGAAAACCTTTCATCTTTCATCGCTTGCTTATACATTTCATCCAAACGCCTTTTTGACCCTCGTTTTATCTGTTCAAGGGTACTCTCTACGGTGGAAGCAAAATCATAAGGGGGCTCAATGCAGTGCAATAAAGTAACTTTTGCATCAGTTTTGGAAGCGATCAAAAGAGCCTGAGTGAATGATTTTTTTGAATATTCGGAAAAATCAGTCGGAACCAGAATATGTTTGCTATTGAATGTCATCAGAGTTTCTCCATTGGTTTATTCTCTGTGAATGATAATCAAGATTCAAATATGCATATGTAGCGTCTTTAATGTATTATCTGTAGGGTTTGCCCTGATAGGGTGTAGGGGTTTAACATGGTTTTATTGTTTCTGATGACTATATTCACTTTTTCGTTCGAAAAATGATTTTAGACACCACTGGGTTTGGAACCATAGTGATAGAACGATTGGGATTGGAACAATTGGGCTTGACTAATTGGGTTTGAACGATTACGAGTCAATTGGCAGACTTTTTCGCTTACTGAATTCTGTATCATCGTATATTTATGGAAAATCGCATACTCGCACCTAATTTGGCCGAGTTGTACAAACGTGCAGCAAACCGGTATGAATCTTTACCCGCATTTGCTACACGCCTCTCGGCATTCAATTGGGAGCCGGTTTCTTTCAGGGAACTTTATGAAAAGGGATTGAACTTGGCAACAGGCCTGATTGAATTGGGCGTAGAAGCGAGAGATCATGTCGGTTTATTCGGTGATAACCGTTTTGAATGGATACTGGCAGATTATGGAGTTCAGCTGTGCGGTGCGGCTGATGTGCCACGGGGCAGGAATGTAACCGATGATGAACTGGTCTACATCATCAATCATGCAGACATCAGGGTGGCGTTTGTCGAGTCGGAAGCCCTTCAGAATAAAGTTCTTCGACTTCGCCCGCAACTGCCACAGTTAACTGAAATTATTTTGCTCTCACCCGATGGTGAAACGAAAGAGGGAGTTCGTTCACTTCGGGATGTAATGGAAATCGGAGCCTCTCTAAGGGCAACTGGTGACAGGCGGGCAGAAGAAAGAATTGACGGCATCCGCCCGGATGATCTTTTTACACTCATCTATACGTCCGGAACGACCGGTAAACCAAAAGGTGTGATGCTGACGCATGCCAACATGATGTCGCAAATGAAAGTCATTCCGATCCGGCTCGACTGTACCGACCGTGTGCTCTCTATTCTTCCGGTCTGGCATATTTTCGAGCGGGCTTTTGAAGTCTATACGATCAGTTGCGGGGTTTGTACCTACTACACCAGCATCCGGACCCTGGCAGATGATCTCAAAAACGTTGAACCTACGTTTATGGGGTCCGCACCCAGGCTATGGGAGAACCTGCATGAGCGGATTATGGACAGAATCGGTGAAGCCCACCCCATGCGGCGCGTTCTTTTTCATATCGCTTACTTTCTGGGTAAACATTACAAGGACTCGGTTTTCTATTTGAAAGGAAACAATCTGAAATTGAAGCCACAGCCTGTATGGCAACGCATTCTGTTTTCCCCGCTTCATCTGTTGCGCTGGCTGATTGTATTGCCCTGGTTTGGATTTTTCAATGCCGCTGTCCTTGAGCCGATCCGTTTGGGGGCAGGCGGGTCATTGAAAGCTACAGTATCGGGTGGGGGTGCATTGCCTGTAGAGATCGATAAATTTTTCAATTATATCGGGATTCCGGTTTTGGAAGGATATGGGATGACGGAGACATCGCCGGTATTGGCAGTTCGGACTGAAGAAAATCTGGTTGTCGGTACAGTGGGTCCGCCCGTTTACGATACGGATATCCGTATCGTTGATTTGGATTCATCTGAAACCTTGTTTCCAAATGATCAATTGCCGCATAATGGCAGAGCAAGGCGGGGAGAAATTTGGGTTCGTGGCCCGCAGCTGATGAAAGGGTACTATCGGGAACCGGAATTGACGGATCAAACAATGCAGGATGGCTGGCTTCGAACCGGAGATCTTGGAATGATAACTTTTAATAATTGCTTGAAAATTCTTGGCCGGTCCAAAGCCACAATCGTACTCTCGAGTGGTGAAAATCTTGAACCAGAACCGATAGAAATGCGATTAAATCAAAGTCCATATATCGAGTATAGTATGCTGGTTGGCCAGGATCAGAAACAGGTTGGCGCTTTGATTGTGCCAAATCTCGAAGAATTTCAAAAAAATGGCATAGAAACCGATTCACTCGCCGGATTGAAGGATAATGAAAAAGCAAATGAAATCATCCGTAATGAGATCAGGAAACTGGTATCGGTAAACAACGGATTTAAAAGATTTGAACAGATATATCGTTTCCGCTTACTGCCGGAAAATTTTGAAGTCGGCAATGAATTGACCAGCCTTTACAAACTGAAGCGCCATGTAATACTGGAAAAATATGCTGATACAATTCGTGATATCTATTCATCGGAACCCGTTACTGTAGAGTAACCTATGGAATTTGATACGCAACTGTTATACCCGATAGATCAGGCACTGCTGGCAGTGATGATATTTGCCATCATGTTCGGAATGGGGGCCAGTTTGACTAAAGACGATTTTCGTGCGGTGATTAAGAAACCACGCGGAATATTGATTGGCTTTCTGTCTCAGTTCGGCCTGATGCCATTTGTGGCATTTGGATTGGCAGTCGTTCTGGAGTTGCCTCCGGCTTATGCCATTGCCCTGATTCTCATCGGCTGTCTGCCCGGAGGCACTACATCCAATATGTTCGCTTACTTTGCCCGCGGATCCGTTGCGTTGAGCATTGCAATGACAACCGCCTCGACAATGATGGCACTATTGATGATGCCGATCCTGCTGGAATTCTATGCATCCGGTTTTACCCAACAGATCAGTGAAGCAATGCGAGCCGAAGGAGTCGAATCAGATTTTGTGATCCCCACAGGAAATATAATAGGTTCACTGTTATTGGTGCTGATCCCGGTGGCAGGAGGAATGTTCCTGCGTTACAAGTCCCGGGAATGGGCAAAAACGGCTGAGGACACAGCCGGTTTTATGGCTATTATTGTAATTCTTTATCTAATTGGCACTGCTTTTATACGGCATTCCGGTTTGTTTATCGAAACACCCTGGGAGATTTATGCGGCAGCCATTTGTGTTGGTCTGCTTGGATTTTTGTTTGGTTTTTGGATGTCTCGTTTATTCCTGTTGCCGCCTCTGTTTCAACGGGCCATCTCGTTGGAAACAGGCATACAGAACGGGCCGATTGCCTTCGCCATAATTTTGCTCAGTTTCACCGAACCGATCCAGAGTCAGATGTTGTGGCTGGCTATTCTCTATTCGACATTTATTGTTATTACTTCCTCATTCATAACCCTTTACTACCGGCGGAAAGGAAAATTTGACTTCGAGATTTATAAAAATACCGTCATACACAACCGCCTGTTTGGCGATGACTATGTGACCGGTTATCCGGACGGGTTTTTACCCAAACGTATAGAGAATGATCCCAGTCAGGGTGCTTCAGCCAGCCAAAAACGGTAGCCAATTACCACATTACCCAATGCTCTGTATTGTGGCTGCACCACCATCGACACTCAGAATCACCCCGTGCTCTGTATTGTGGCTGCACCACCATCGACACTCAGAATCACCCCGTGCTCTGCATTGCGGCTGCACCACTGTCGATACTCAGAATTACCCCGTGCTCTGCATCGCAGCGGCAACGCTGTTAATACTCAGAAAGAGCAGATCCCTCAGTTCTTCTTTTTGTTTTTTGTTTTTCGCATTATCCCATCGGTTTAACAGTTCTACCTGAACGACATTAAGCGGATAGGTGAAGTGATTGCGGAAATGAATGGAATCCTGAATCACCTTTCTGTTGTCAAGGATCTCATTTTGTTCCGTAATGTTTAGTATGACTTCACGCGTTTTCGTGAATTCATCAGCAAGAATTTTCCCAAACCCGTCTTTGACTCTCGAGGCATAAAGTTCGGAAGTTGGCAGGTGTGTCCGGGCTAATTCCCTCTGGGAATTATCGACAATTGAACGGAAAAACATTTTCTCTCTGTACCATTTTTTACAGGTCTCGAGTGCATCCGGATTCGTTTCGAGAAATTCAGAAAGTGCTGCTCCAACACCATACCAGCCCGGTACATTATAGCGGACTTGCGTCCAGGCAAATACCCAGGGTATGGCCCTGAGGTTATCGAATTGCAGCGACTTCGATCCGCCCCGTGAAACAGGCCGGGATGCGATAGGGAGATTACCTATATGTTCCACTGGTGTGACGGCCAGGTACCAGTCCCAAAAATCGGGATGATCGATCAGATTGCGGTAAATATTCATCGATCGCTTGGATAGCTCATCCATCGTTTCGATAAAATCGATATTGGAACTGTCGGTCGCATCGGTATCATCGTCTTCCGCAGTTACCCTGGCCACCGCAGTTACAACCTGTTCCAGGTGTCGCCGTGTGATGGCCGGCAGGGAATATCGGAACGAAATGATTTCACCCTGTTCGGTAAAACGGATACGCCCGTTGTTGCTGATGGGGGGTAAACCGAGAATCGCTTTGTTGGACCGGCCACCGCCTCTTCCTACGGTGCCGCCACGGCCATGGAATAACCTGAAATCCACCTTGTTCTTGCGAAGAACAGCTCCCAACTCCTCCTGGGCTCTGTGAAGCGCCCAGTTGGCCATCAGGTAGCCGCCATCCTTGTTGCTGTCGGAATACCCAAGCATGATTTCCTGGAACCGGTTACGCGATTCGAGGTGCTCACTGTAAAGCTTGTTTGCAAAAATCACTTCCATGATCTCTGCACTTTGATCAAGATCCTCTATGGTTTCAAATAGCGGAACCACATCGATCTGACTGTTCACTTTACCATCGGCGTAGCTCCAGAGGCCTGCTTCTTTGCTGAGAAGCAGTACTTCAAGCAGATCACTTACGCCGTGGGTCATGCTGATGATATACTCACCAAAGGCATTCTCATCAAGCTCAATGATATCATTTAGCAGTTGAAAGACACTGAGAACCCGATCGGTATCTTCCGAAATCTTTGCCCGGATCGGGAGTAGGGGCCGCGGGTTTTTTAACTCTCTGACGAGCAGTTCCACCTTATCCTCTTCCCCCAGTTCGGTATAGCCCGGTTTAACCCCTGAAAGTACCAGCAGTTCTTCAACCGCTTTGGCGTGCAGTTCACTGTGCTGGCGGATATCGAGTGCAGCGAGATGAAATCCGAATGTATTGGCCCGGATTAGCAGATTATGAAACCGGCCGTATTCAGCAACATCATCCAAATTGCATTTATGTAGAGCATCCCTGATAATTTCAAGATCTTCTATAAAATCGGAAGCCCGGTATAAAGCTGCGTTGGCCAGCAAATGCCGGGGCTCTTCCTTAAGGTCGGCAATCAGTTTGCGGAGCCGGTGCATCATATGGGTTATCTTTCTGCGGAAAGGCTCATTTTTATACCGCCTTCTGTAGCGATCCGATACGGGTGCTTCCTGCTCATCCTTTTTCAGGGATTTCATCAGTTTATCAGGTATTGGTACCAGATTTTTGGATACGCTGAGATAGCGCCGCAATTCGTCAAGCTCATTCAAATATAATTCGAGTACCGTTTTGCGCTGTTCCAGCAGGGTATTCCAGGTTACATCCCGGGTCACATTCGGATTGCCGTCCCTGTCGCTACCGATCCAGGAACGATACCTGAGTATGATGGGTATATCCGGGTTCTTGTCGTAATAGGTCAGAAAGGCATCCCGAATGTCATTGTATAGCCGGGGGACGGTATCCCAAATGGAATTGGTGAAATAGAACAGGCCATTTTCCACTTCATCTTCAACGGTCAGTCGCTCTGAGCGAACCTCATCGGTCGAGATAATCAAGACAAGTTCGTTGAAGACCCTGTGCAGGAGTTCAGTGCGTTCACTGGGCGTGAGGTTTCCCGAGTCCAGTTCACTGATGATACCGGCGATCTGATCCTGTTTGTTGAGTATGCTTCTTCGTCTGGCTTCGGTTGGATGAGCTGTAATCGTCGGCTGGATATCCAGTTTTTTAAACAGATTCAACGTTTTTTTGTAGCTATGGCCATCTTCACGGAATTGCCGGACTGCATCACGAATGCTTTCGGTTCTCGGATTGTCAGGGCTGCTTTTCTGGGCCCGTTCCCTGTTGATTCGAATGATTTCATGCTGTTCAAGGGAGTTTACCAGGTGGAAAAATATCGTATACATGCGAAGCAGATCAACAATCTGATCATTTGAAAGGCTCTTTACCCGTTCCTGGAGTTCCCGGACAGGTTTTTTAATATTTTTCTTGCTGAGTACATGAGAAGTTAATTCCGGTAGTTCGGCGGCAAGTGAATAAAGGGATTCCTGTTTCCTCCTGAGAATCAGTTGTTCCATTATTTCTGTAAGCTCGTAGATGCGATTGCTCAACGGCTTGCTGATTCCGGATTGTTCAGAAAATTTTTGAATGGCTTCTTTCCAGGTCATACGGGTATTTGATTAATAAATTGGTTCCATAAATCTGCCCTGTAGATAGATATTTTCTCAACAAAAATCACATCTGATTATTGAAAGCGCTTTTCACCTTGCACCCTGCGTCCTGTTTTCCTATGATTTATCATTCCATCTAACAAATCAATACATGCTATGAATACAAAAAAACGAACGATAAAATTAATGGCACTGACCTGGTTAATTCCGGCGATCGGTTTAATGATGACTGATGTTTTTGCCCAAAACAACGATCAGGACGTTTCTGACGATGTACTCCTGGAGCTGTATGACGGCGCCAGGGTTGCAGATATCGTCGACGGGATGGTCACGGTGGGATATATTGATGTAGGAGTGATGGATCCTGCCATAGCTCCGTTGTGGAAAGATGTTCAGGATATGAGTCACAGAATTTCGGGCATTGCCGTCACAGCTCGTTACGGTCCCACGAACCATCCGAAGCATCCCGGAGCAGATCTTACTGATCCTGCCAATTATGAAGAATACCGGGAATGGCGCGGGATGTGGTACTCACAACTCTCACCCGAGCCTTTTGCCGAACATATCGAACCCGGTACGGTTCTTGTTATCGATAATGAAGGGGTCAATGATGCCGGGTCAACCGGATCTTTCAACATCATGGATTGGACGGACCGCGGAATGGTCGGACTGGTATCCGGCGGTGGCGTGCGCGATATCGATGAAATAATCTTGCAGCGCAATCCCGTTTATACCGACTATTATGATCGGGGTCGCGGAGAGCGAATCGGAAGAAATGAAATCCTGGATGTGCAGCGGCCGGTTGTTGTCGGTGGTGTGACCGTATATCCCGGAGATGTGATTGTAGCTGACACGGATGGAGTGGTGGTAGTTCCGCGCCGGGTGGCCGTACGCGTTGGACAAATCGCCTACCAGGAGCTGGTATCCGATATTGCCAATCGGCGCGCACTATACGAACAGCTCGATCTCCCGTTTGATGATACGGTCAGAATTCGTGAAGAACCTGAAGAGTTTTTTCGCCGCCTCGGTTTGCCCGAAAATCCCAATGAATAGCGAATAATGGAACGAGCCGAAGAATGTCGAATATTGAACCGTTGCCTAAGTGCAGAACTTGAGAGGTGAACAGGGCCCCCATCAGCAATGCAATCATGCCACACTTTATTGAACTCTTCCGATGAAAATTACAATTCGGTATTCATTGTTCATTTTTCGACATTCGTTATTTGCACCTCGCACCCCGCTCCCTGCCACTGTCAACTGCTACTGCTACTGCTACTGCCAAGCTTTATCAATCCGATTTCTCCAGCCACTCCCATTTTTCCAGTTTGATAAAAGGATGCGGTGTCCCCAGGAATTTGTCTTCATAGACCTCGCCGGTGATCCGGATAAACTCTGTTTTGTCTGTCATTAAACTGTCACGTTTTTCCGGGGTGAGATCCAGGAAGAAACGTCCATCTTCTTCTGTTACGACTGCCAGTTGCGGAAAGGGCTCGCTGCCAAAATATTGCAGGTAGCCGACAACGGTTTTCTTATCATTGCAATCAGACATAAGTGCGAACAGGGTTATTACAAGTATTAATATGGTTTTCATGGCCGTAATATAAATCTTCTTCGGTATACTGATGTCTAACGTCAATAACGTGTTCGTCAATGAACTGACCTGCATATC
>SKRC01000281.1 GCA_007118695.1 Balneolaceae bacterium
AATGCCAGGAATTAAAGGAATGCCAGGAATTAAAGGAATGGAAGAATTTGGGAATTGTGATTAAATATATGCACTTTTAACTGTTGGCAAACCCTGGATTAAACATTTAAAACGTAGTTGATTAACGGGATACAATTATGGACAATAACAGTAAATCAAACAATAAGGGATTAACAAGAAGGCAGTTCTGCAAAAATACAACGATGGCGGCCGGGGGTGGTTTACTGTTGAGTTCTCTTCCGATCGGAGCCAGTGCCTATGCAAGGGGAAGTGATGTGTTGAAAGTTGCTGTGGTGGGATGTGGAGGCCGTGGTACGGGAGCGGCAAACCAGGCCCTTCAGGCCGATAATGGGGTGAAAATCGTTGCATTAGCCGATGCATTCAGAGACAGGCTCGATGATTGCTATGAGAATCTTACAAACAGATATGGCGACTCAGGAAGGTTGGATGTGCCTGAAGAACACAAGTTTACAGGTTTTGATGCTTACAGGCATGCCATTGATCTGTCGGATGTAGTGATCCTGGCAGGTACCCCGGGATTCCGGCCCAAGCATTTTGAATATGCGATCCAACAGGGAAAGCATGTTTTTATGGAAAAGCCTGTGGCCACGGATGTTCCCGGAGTTCACCGGGTCCTTGAGGCCGGCAAGGAAGCCAAACGGAAAAACCTCAACGTGGTTGTTGGTCTGCAACGCCATTATCAAAACAACTACCGGGAAGCTGTGCGACGAGTTCGTCAAAATGAAATTGGTAAAATTATTTCCGGACAGGTGTACTGGAACAGTGGCGGCGTATGGGTGCGTGAACGTCAGCCGGACCAGACGGAAATGGAATACCAGATGCGCAATTGGTATTATTTCAACTGGCTCTGTGGCGATCACATCCTGGAGCAGCATATCCATAATATCGATGTGGCCAACTGGTTCATCGGTGAATACCCCGTAACAGCCCAGGGTATGGGAGGGCGCGAAGTTCGAAAAGGCAAAGATCATGGTCAGATTTTCGATCACCATTTTGTGGAATTCACCTATCCGGGTGGTGCAATAATTTCGAGCCAGTGCAGGCATCAACCCAATACCATGAGCCGGGTGAACGAAGTAATTCAGGGAACCAGGGCGACCATTCATACGGATGCCGGACATAATACGGTAATCCGTACCCTGGATGGTCACGAGCTCTTTGAATATGATGGCAGTGACGATCCAAACCCGTATCAGCAGGAGCATGACGAACTGTTTGCGTCCATACGCCGCGGGCGGGTAATTAGCGATACCGAGAATGGCGCCAAAGCCACGATGTCTGCAATAATGGGGCGGATGGCAACCTATACCGGGCAAGTAATCGAATGGGACGAAGCCATGCAATCAAAAGAGGTTTTGGTGCCGGATGATGTCAGCTGGGACAATAACCCGCCGGTCATGCCGGATGAAAATGGCAATTATCCTGTGCCTGTGCCTGGTGAAACCCGGTTGGTATAAACCGGCAGCCGATTGGCAGTTGACAGGTGGATGATTAGCTAAAGATGGCACTGTCATGAATAGCCGCCGACTCCAATAGGTTTGTCGGAGTCGGGGCAAGTTTAAGTTGTATCACTGAATGAATGTGCGATAACTATCTCCACTTGCGAGGCTGTAAAAAATTATGAATCAAACGAAAAAAATTACCATTATCTCTGATTCTTCATAGTAGTTGATCAAACAAATCGATATATCTAACCGAACTGCTAATTTATAAATCAATTGGTAAAACGATGGCTAACCAACAGGTTAACATTGCGATCATTGGACTTGGATTTGGAGCGGAGTTTATTCCCATATATCAAAAACACCCGAACGCCAATATGTATGCGATCTGCCAGCGTTCGGAATCGGAACTGAATAAAATCGGGGATGAGTTTGCAGTAGAGACACGATATTCCTCCTACGAAGAGCTTCTCGGGGATCCAAACGTGGATGCGGTGCATATCAATACCCCCATTCAGTTGCACGCTGAACACACCCTGATGGCCCTCCGGTCGGGCAAGCATGTCTCGTGTACTGTGCCGATGGCCACGACCATCAAAGACTGTGAGGAGATTGTATCAACGGTGAAAGAAACCGGCCTGAAATACACAATGGCCGAAACGGTCGTTTACAGCCGGGAATTCCTGTTTGTCAAGGAGCTCTATGACAAAGGGGAGCTGGGCAGGATCCAATATCTGCAGGCGAGCCATCCGCAGGACATGGAGGGTTGGCCGGATTATTGGGAGTACATGAAACCGATGCACTATGCCACGCACGTGGTCAGCCCGGTTTTGGGGCTGATGGACAAGCCGGCAGAATACGTTTCCTGCTTCGGGTCGGGAAAGATCAGTGATGACCTGGCCGAAAAATCCGGGTGCTCGTTTGCCGTGCAGTCGGCCCATATTAAACTGAAGGATTCAGATGTCTCGGCCCACATCTACCGCTCGCTGTTTGATACGGCGCGGCAGTACCGTGAGAGCTTTGATGCGTATGGATCCAAAAAATCGTTTGAATGGGCGTTGATTGAAGGCGAAGAGCCTGTGATCCATACGGCCAAGAAGCCGGAGCCGGAAATCCCGGAGCGGGTGGAAGTGCCCGACTACGGCCACCGTCTGCCGAAGGAAATCCAGGCGTTCACGCAGGCGGGCGTCTACGACGCCGAAGACCAGGCGCATCTGTCGTTTATCCAGGGCGGCGGCCACGGAGGCTCGCACCCGCACCTGGCCCACGAGTTTGTGGCTTCAATCGTGGAAGACCGCGACCCGTATCCCAACGCCGTCACCTCGGCCAATTGGACCTGCGTCGGCCTGCTGGCCCATGAGTCCTCGATGAATGGTGGAAAGATCATGAAGCTGCCTGGATTTACGCAGGAATAATTCGATGGGCCCGGAATACAATTCCAGGTGTGGCCCCCTCTCCTGCACTCCCATTCAAAATGGATTTTTATTATCATCCTAAAATATACGTCCCATTCATGAGCCTGACTACCCTGGCGTTTTTATCATTCCTTCCGATTCTACTGGCAGGTGTCTTGCTAGTTGTTTTCAGAATATCCGCAAAAGTAGCTATGCCGGTTGTACTGGCTGTCACAATTATCATTTCGGGTTGGATATGGGAATTTTCTATTCTGAATATCGTTGCTTCAAGCATTCAGGGATTGTTTATCACATTTGATATCCTTTATATCATCTTTGGTGCAATATTGCTGCTGAATCTCCTGAAGTATTCGGGCGGCATCAGCTTGATACGTGAGAGTTTTGCAGATATCAGTGCCGACAGAAGGGTTCAGGTGGTGATTATTGCGTGGTTGTTTGGCTCGTTTCTGGAAGGTGCTGCCGGGTTCGGGACTCCGGCAGCTATCGTTGCTCCATTGTTGCTGGCATTGGGATTTCCTGCTCTTGCCGCAGTTATGCTGGGTTTGATGGTTCAAAGCACACCTGTCACATTCGGTGCGGTTGGAACACCCATATTGATAGGTGTTCAGGCAGGCCTGGAAAGTGCGGAGTTCTCTGCTGAACTGGCTGCGGCGAACATTTCGATGATGGATTACCTGTTGGTTATTACTTCCCAGGTAGTTGTTTTACACGCTCTTGCAGGCACATTGATACCGGTTTTAATGGTGGTGATGATGACCCGCTTTTTTGGAAAAAACAATTCGTGGAGAGAAGGTTTGTCCATTTTCCCGTTTGCCCTTTTTGGGGGGCTTGCATTTACAGTGCCTTATACTTTGACCGGTATTTTTTTGGGGCCTGAATTTCCTTCTATTTTGGGAGCATTGATTGGTTTGCCGGTCGTTACGTTTGTTGCCAGAAAAGGGTATTTATTGCCTGATGACCGATGGGATTTCAGGCCAGCGGATCAATGGCCCGATCGCTGGATGGGAATAATTTCCGTTGATGATAAAAACGAAAAGGTAAAGCCAGATTTTTCACTTCTCAAAGCGTGGATGCCTTACCTGTTACTGGCATTATTTTTAGTGTTGAGCCGGTTGAATGAACTGCCCATCCGGGAAATGTTTCTGAGCTTTCAGATCGGCTGGCAGGAGATTTTGGGTACATCTATTTCTGCAAGCAGCACTCCCCTCTATTTACCGGGAACCATGCTGCTCATTGTAGGAGTGATCACAATGTTCTTGCACAAGATGGATATTAATGCTATTAAATCGTCTTTAACCGATAGTTTCCGGATGCTTTTGGGTGCCGGATTTGTACTGGTATTTACGATTCCCATGGTACGCATCTATATCAACTCCGGGATGAATGAGATCGGCCTTGACAGCATGCCGATTGTTATGGCTGAGTGGGTGGCAACTAATGTGGGACAGATTTACCCGTTTTTTGCGGCTTCAATCGGGGGGCTTGGAGCCTTTATTGCCGGAAGTAATACGGTAAGCAACCTGATGTTTAGTCTTTTTCAGTTTGGAGTAGCAGAAAGTTTGTCGATGCCAACAACCATTCTGGTTTCACTCGGAGCTGTGGGGGCTGCTGCAGGTAATATGATAGCCATTCATAATGTGGTAGCTGCCTCTGCTACTGTTGGAATTTTAGGTAAAGAAGGAGATGTGCTAAGAATGACATTGATACCAACCATATATTATTTATTTGTAATAGGACTGTTGGGACTGCTGGCAGTGCATTTTTTTGACATTCATGATCCATTCTTTTAACCTGTATTATGGCAAACCCACACTCGAAGCTTCAATAATTTTTGCAGTCCCGGATGGGAATTGATAAGATTATATGTTTTCTGTTTTAATGGATTGTATTCCATTTAAAAAAGGATGAACTGAATCTGAAACAACTGGAGATTGTATGAAAATGACCGAAGAAATTTTTGGCCGTGTCGATGACGGAAGGATTGTACATCTTTATACATTAACCAATTCAAACAATTTAGAAGTACAACTGATCAATTATGGCGGGATTATAGCCTCTCTGAAAACACCCGACAGAGACGGTAAGTTGCAGAATATTGTGTTGGGTTTTGACAACCTGCAGGATTATCTGGGTGAACATCCCTGTTTCGGTGCACTGATAGGAAGGCATGCGGATCGCATAGCGAACGCCCGTTTCGAATTGGATGGAGTTGAATATGAGCTTGCTGCAAACGATGGAGAAAACCATCTGCATGGAGGGGAAAAAGGATTTGATAAGGTTTTTTGGAATGCTGAAGTGGTTAATGATCGATCTGTCAGGTTAACATATCTGAGCCCTGACGGTGAAGAGGGGTATCCGGGAAATCTGAAGGTAGCTGTTACATATACCCTGACTGATAAAAATGAGTTGAAGATTGGCTATGAAGCATCAACCGACAAAGCGACTCCGGTTAATCTTACAGCTCACAGCTTTTTTAACCTGTCTGGTGATCCTTCAAAGTCAGTTCTTGATCATCAGCTAAAACTGCATGCGGGTTACTTTTTACCTATAAATAACCAGTTGATTCCAACCGGAGAGATAAAAACTGTTGAGGGCACTCCTTTCGATTTTTCTGAATTCAAACCGATTGGAGCCCGGATTGATCAGGTTGAAGGGGGGTATGATCACTATTATGTACTTGGCGATTCTTCCGGTGTGATAAGGTTAGCTGCCGAATTGAAAGATCCGGGAAGTGGAAGAAAACTATCGGTCTTTACATCTGAATCCGGAGTTGTTTTCTATTCGGGTAATTTTCTTGATGGCACACTGAGCGCTGCTGATGGTACACCCATTGAGCAATATGCCGGAGTATGTCTGGAACCACAGCATTTTCCAAATTCGCCGAGTGAACCGAAATTTCCATCGGCTATTCTCCATCCGGGAGAAGTCTATCGCTCTTCGACAATCTATTCATTCACTGTTGAATAAAATCTAAAGCATAAATTTAATCGTTGATATATTCCCGAAATCTCTTCGACTCCCAAGTCAAAATTTCACCCTCATCCATACATTCAATATAGGCTTCAATGCCATCCAGTCGATTGATTAGTTGAATGCCATCTTCCGGGTCCATGATGTTGAGGACTGAAGCCCATGCATCGGTTGTAGTGCCATCGGGAGCGATTACGGTAGCCTGTATCTGCCGGGTGACTCCCAGCCCGGTACGTGGGTCGATGATGTGGGAGTATTTTTTGCCGTCCATTTCCACGTACTGGTACATATTGCCGGACGTGCTGACCGATATGCCGGACAATTTCAGTTGCAGATATTCGGATGCACCTTCTTCTCTTTGAAGCGGGACAGCCACATCCCAGGCATCCCGGTCAGGCGGGGCAGCCCCGATTGAGATATCCCCGCCGGCATTGACCAGGGCCGCATGGATGCTATAATCACTCAATACATTCAAGACCTCATCAGCGGCATACCCTTTGGCAATCCCACCCAGGTCGAGCTGCATATCGGGCCTAAGCAGTTTTACTTCCCGGGTTCTTTCATACAGTTCGATATATTCGTAGCCAACACTTTCCGCCAACCTGTTTAATTCGACATCATCCGGCAGCTGCGGGTTTTGCAATCTGTTCAGCCCACGCCAAAGCCTGGTATAAGGGCCGATGGTGACATCAAACATGCCATCTGTTTTTTTTGAGATTTTTAGCGACTGATCCAGAATATGGAAGAGCGGTTTACTCACCATGAACTTTACCCCGGATCCGGAGCTTCGGGATAGCCTGTTTAGTTCGCTGTATTCCTCATAATCACTCATCATGCTGTTCAGTTCTTCCACCCGGTCGAATGCAGCCTGAGCGGCTTTTTGGGCTGTTGTTTCATCGGCAGAGTACAAGATAATTTGAAACCGGGTACCCATGTGGATAGAGGTGAATTCAAATTGTTTAACCTCCTGGGCACAGGTTGTGAAAAGAACAAAGCTCAATAATGTAAAAGTGGAGATTGTAAATTTCTTTATCATCAGAAATAGGGCTCGATGTGAATTTATAAAAAATACAGTCTAACTGATCAATGTATAATGATTGTTTTGCTGAAAATACGTTTCGGTTCGAATATGGTTATAAAATAATCCGGGTTATTACGTCTAAAAATTGAAAAATGATTAGTAAGTGACTAAACTACGGCAAATTACCCAAGTCTCTCAGGAAGTATCCATGAGTATATTTATTACTTTTGTCCGGGAAAACACTAAAATATCATAACAAATTTTGATAATGAAAGCTTCTCAGATGGTTGTACCCTCAAGATTCATCATGGTTATTTGTGCTTTTTTTATTGCAGCGTGCGGTGAAACAGGATACATAGATACCGATCGGGAAGATTACCGGACGTGGGCATCGTATCAGGGCGACAAATCTGCCACACAATATTCCTCACTGGATCAGATCAATGTTGAAAATGTACATAAACTGGACGTAGCCTGGACCTTTTCAACCGGTGATGCCATCGCAGACCGAACCGAGATTCAGGCCAATCCCATCATCATTGATGATGTTCTGTATGGAACAACCGCCCAGCTGAAGGCTTTTGCGCTCCGGGCCGATACAGGTGAATTACTCTGGATGTTCGATCCTTTCGAGGGGGAGGAGCCGCGTGGTCGTGGCAGGAACCGGGGGGTAGCCTGGTGGAGTGATGGTGCGGAAGACAATCGTATTTTCTATGTTGCCGGATCAAGACTCTATGGCATCAATGCTGATACGGGTGAACCTGCAGAGGGATTTGGTGATGACGGATCTGTTGATTTTACACTTGGCCTGGGTCGGGATGCACTCGATATATTTATCACCTCCACATCTCCCGGAGTGGTCTATGAAGATCTGCTCATTAAGGGATCGACCGTTTACAACAGGGCACCCGGCCATATCCGGGCATATAACGTCCGTACGGGAGAGATCGAATGGATTTTCCATACCATACCGCATCCCGGTGAATACGGCTATGAAACCTGGCCACCGGATGCCTGGACCCGTGTTGGTAATGCAAATAGCTGGCCGGGAATGAGTCTTGATGAAGAACGGGGGATCGTCTACGTTCCCACCGCATCACCGGGCCATGACTTTTATGGGGGTGACCGTATCGGGCAAAACCTGTTTGGCACCTCGCTGTTGGCTCTTGATGCTTCAACCGGTGAGCGGATATGGCACTATCAGTTTGTCCGACACGATATTTGGGACAGGGATCTACCTGCAGCTCCAAATCTGGTAACCATCCGGCGCGAAAACCGACTTGTAGATGCTGTTGCACAAATTACAAAATCGGGACATGTTTTTGTTTTTGACAGGGTAACCGGTGAGCCTCTTTTTCCAATCCAAGAAGTAGAAGCGCCGGAATCGGACCTGAGGGGGGAGGAGACGTGGCCAACGCAGCCCGTTCCTGTTAAACCGGAACCGTTTGCCAGGCAAGAGTTCCGGGAAGAAGATGTCACGGATATTTCCCCGGAGTCGCACGAAGTGGTACTGGAACGTTACCGGGAAATCCGGACCGGCCATCCGTGGGATCCGCCGAGCCGGGAAGGTACACTGATCTTTCCCGGTTATGATGGCGGAGCGGAATGGGGAGGGGCAGCTTTCGATCCTGGAACCGGCATCCTCTATGTCAATTCCAATGAAATGCCATGGATTCTCACGATGGTAGAAACAGAGGCCAGTGGTGAGGAACCGGCCACGCATGGTCAGCGAATTTATGCAATGAACTGTGCCTCATGCCATGGTTCCAATCTTGAAGGAGGGCCCGGTGATCAATACCCATCCCTGACCGATCTGGATGGCAGGTTTACTGATCAGGAACTAAGGTCAGTGATAGAAAACGGACAGGGAATCATGCCGCCTTTCGGGCACCTGACATCGGAAGAAACTGATGCGCTTGTCAATTATCTGATGGACTCGGATACAGGTGAACGTGTTTATGTGTCCGAAGACATGAGTGATGCACAACAGGTACCTTATACCCATACCGGGTATAACCGGTTTCTGGATCCTGAAGGTTATCCTGCGGTCAAACCACCCTGGGGAACGCTCAATGCCATTGATTTAAACACCGGTGAGCATGTCTGGAATATTCCGTTGGGCGAGTTTTTCGAATTAACAGAACGGGGCATACCACAAACGGGAACCGAGAACTATGGCGGGCCAGTGGTGACGGCGGGAGGTGTGCTTTTTATCGGGGCTACTCAGGATGAAAAATTCCGGGCATTTGACAAGAAAACAGGGGAGCTCCTCTGGGAAACCGATCTGCCTGCAGGCGGTTATGCAACTCCTTCGGTCTATGAGGTATCCGGCCGCCAGTTTGTTGTTATTGCAGCCGGCGGTGGAAAAATGGGCACTTCTTCGGGAGATACCTATGTAGCTTTTGCCCTGCCGGAAGAATAAAGTGCTGCTTACAATCAATATTATCCGTTCTGCGAAATGCGGTTTTCATTAATTTTCTTTGGAAGAGCTTAGCTATCTTATAATAAGCTCAATTTGTTGTCAGGTTTTTTTGAGATGACCCTATCTATTCGTGCTTCTATCGAACTTGCATTGACTCTACTTCAATGGAAAGAGCTTTCGTTTGTTCTTGTAATTTATGTTTGATCTATTATTTTATTGATCTGAATATGGATACTAATTGTAATCTTTGTTACATGAACGGATAACTGACATGAAAATTCGTCTTATTTTTTGTATTTCGGCAATAATCTGGTTATTCCCGGGATGCATACAAGATCAACTGGTGGCTCAGGAACCTGAACAGCCTAATATCATCTATATTTTAGCCGATGACCTTGGGTATGGAGAGCTTGGGGTCTATGGGCAGCAAAAAATAGAAACCCCCAATTTAGACAGGCTTGCAGAAAACGGGATGAAATTTACCAATCACTATGCAGGATCTCCGGTCTGTGCTCCTACCAGATATAATCTGTTAACCGGAAGACACGCCGGAAATTCCTATATCCGGGGCAACAGCGAGCTGCCGGAACGCGGTGATGTCTGGAATTTTGAAGCCATGTTTGAAAACCCGGAGCTCGAAGGACAACGACCGATTCTGCCTGAAACAATTACCATTGCTGACAAACTTAAAGAAGCCGGTTACCGGACCGCAGCCATTGGTAAATGGGGCAATGGCGGACCCGGCACCGAAGGCCATCCCAACAAGCACGGGTTTGACCTTTTCTACGGATATTTGTGCCAGAGACAGGCGCATACCTATTATCCTACCCATCTTTGGAGAAATGATGAACGAATCATGCTCGACAACGACCTGGTAGATCCGCATCAGCCGCTTCCGGAGGGGCTGGATCCGTACGATCCGGAGAGTTATGCCATGTTCCATGATCAACCGGATTATTCGGCAAAACTGATGCATGAGGAGGCGGTCAGGTTCATCGAAGACAGCAGCAGCGATCCGTTTTTTCTCTTTCTGCCCACACCCATCCCTCATGTTTCTTTGCAGGCGCCCGAGCGTTGGATTGATTACTACAGGGAGAAATTCGGTGATGAAGAGCCCTATTATATGGGAGGGACCGGCTATTTGCACTATACACCGGCCAGGTACCCCAATGCTACGTATGCAGCTATGATATCTTATTTGGATGAGCAGGTGGGCGAGATTGTTGACAAACTCAAAGAGCTGGGCCTCTATGAAAATACTTTGATTATGTTTTCCAGTGACAATGGCCCCCTTGACGGCCTGGGAGTCGATCCGGTTTATTTTGACAGTGCAGCCCCGTTTTTAGGGATTAGAGGATGGGGCAAGGGCATGGTACGTGAAGGCGGCATCCGGGTGCCTATGATCGCCACCTGGGAGAACAGGATTCCAGCCGGAAGTACAACTGATCACATATCAGCTTTTTGGGACGTAATGCCGACCCTTACGGATATTGCCGGGGTGGAACCTCCGGAAGATATTGATGGCATCAGTTTTCTGCCTGTCCTGGAAGGTAATGAATACAAACAGCGCCGTCACGACTATCTCTATTGGGAATTTCCCGGAAGAGGCGGCCAACAGGCTGTACGGATGGGCCGGTGGAAAGGAGTGCGCATGGATATTATCAGCGAGGGGAATTTGGAAATAGAGCTCTACGACCTCGTGGCCGACCCGCAGGAACAGCATAATGTGGCCGGCCGATATCCTGAAATTCTTGAAAGGATCGAACAGATCATGGCGGAGGCACGCACACCGCCGGAGCTGCCTGAATTCAGAATGCCTGCTTTAGGCGATTAAACAATTAAAACCCAGGATATCAGAATATCCATCATCTGAGCTGATTTGTTCTTTGATCTTGATTCATGATGGTTACATGCCAGGCTGGGGTTAACAGGCAATCGTTTGAAGTTGCAGCGAACAAAAATAGCAAATCAGTGCATTCT
>SKRC01000295.1 GCA_007118695.1 Balneolaceae bacterium
CCTGGTCAGCGGATGGAAAAAACAGCGTATGGATCCGGTTTCAAAAACGATCCCGTCCAGGTTTTTCAACACCGTAACCCGGTGGGTAACCGGTATCAACCTTCATGATTTTAACTGCGGGCTGAAGGTGTACCGGAGAGAGGTAATCGAGAATATCCATCTCTACGGAGAACTTCACCGGTATGTCCCGCTTCTGGCTCAATGGGAGGGGTACGACCGCATCGCAGAAAAGGTGGTTCAGCATCACCCGAGAAAATACGGGCAAACCAAGTTCGGATTATCACGCTTTATGCATGGGTTTCTCGATCTGCTGACGCTTATGTTTGTCCATCATTACATGAGCCGTCCCATGCACTTTTTCGGGAGCCTCGGGGTGCTGGCACTGATTGTGGGAGGGGCGATCAATTTCTACCTGTCGTATATGAAAGTTATCCATGACGAGCCTTTGGCAAATCGGCCGTTGCTGTTTTTGGGGATTATGCTCGTGGTGATCGGCGTGCAATTCTTTTCCATCGGATTCCTGGGGGATATGATCAACAAGGGGCAGGTGCAGCGCCGCAAGCCCAATATACGTGACCGGATCTGATATGGGAACGATCTCATATGACCCCATTAAAAACCGGTTTGCAGGTTATATTCGCCATTCCAGGTTACTGAGAACACTGTTTTATTACCTGCTGGACCTTTTTTTTCTTCGAAGCTGGCACATCCGGCGGATTCTGAAAAAAGAAGGGGGAATACTTGACCGAAAGGGGAGATGGCGGCTGCTGGATGCCGGCTGCGGGTTCGGACAGTACGACCGGTTTATCCTGAACCGGTTTGAAAATGTTGAGGTTTTGGCCATTGATGTGAAAGAGAATTACCTGGAAGACTGCAAAAAATATTTTCAAAAAGAGATCAAAGAGGGGAAAATCGCCTTCCGGCAGGCTGATCTGCTGAAGTTCGATCCTGAACCGGTTTTTGATTTTATTTTGTGTATTGATGTATTGGAGCATATCGAAGATGATCAGGCAGTGATCCGCAATCTGGCCCATTCACTCAAGCCCGGCGGACGGCTGTTGATGCACTCACCTTCACATTATTCCGAAGAGGATGCAGGGGATGAGGAGAGTTTTGTGGGCGAGCATGCCCGGGCGGGGTATTCAAAACAGGATATTCAGAAAAAATACAAAGAAGTGGGGCTGCGAGTCGATAAACTCCATTATACCTATGGCCGGTACGGGCATATGGCCTGGCAGATGTCGGTCAAGGGTCCGATGTTGCTGCTGAACCGGGTCGGGATGTCCGGGCTGATGCTCCTTGTGGTTTACTATCCGCTCGTGTTGCTGCCGTGTCTTTTGCTGAATACAGCAGATTTGTTTACCGGCAATGTTAAAGGCAACGGGATCTATGCGTTGGGGTCGCGGCCTGGCAGTGATTCCAACAGATAATCATTTTTTTCCGATATCTTAATAATTAACCAAAATTGCATGAATTTCCTTGTTTAAATACGGATTCACTGATCTCATAAGCCGAACACAATCATTGGATAATATTCCCGAAACGGTTCATCGGGATTTCGAAGATTTTGACATTCATCACAGTACTTCGGAACAAAAAAGGTTTAACGACTATTTAATTTTATTTTTGTAAAAACAATAACCATGCTGGAAATCACACCTGTAACATTTATCGGTCTTCTTGCTGCAACATTAACGACATTTGCATTCGTCCCCCAGGTGGTAAAAACCTGGCAAAGCCGTTCGGCCAAAGATTTGTCACTTGGAACATTTTCTATCCTTTCGACAGGAGTGTTTTTATGGCTGGTTTACGGTATTCTCATTTCAGATCTGCCCATCATTGCAGCAAACGTGGTTACACTGTGCATACTATTGGTTTTGCTGGTATTTAAACTTACGTTTAAGGAGTAGTGATAGCATAGTTATCATGCCTTTTTTGCCAAAGAGGAGATGGGGGGGATACGTATGAAGCCGAGGCCTGAGAACGTCGAAAGGACCAGTAAGCTCTATTTTGTGCGCCGTCGGGGAGCACATCACTGACTGAAAGATCTTCCCAGGTTTCGCCGCCGTTGCCCCTGAAATAGCAAAAGCAAGGGTTCCCAGCACCTCAGCAATCGCCAGGAATTGATCTCCGGAAAGTTCAGTCATAATAATCTTACAGGTTTACCTTATTTCTTATGATGTTGTAAGCCAAATTAACTTACAATTTGATTGCAGGCATTATCTTAGCAGGATGAATCTTGTAGAATCCTTTTATGGTGCGATACCCGCTGTGATCAAACAAGATCATAAGAGTAATGATTTCCAGCTCAGAATTTATTTTAAACTGACTAAATACATTCGTTTATTGTTATCGTTATTTCTTGATATTAATCAAGGGAAATATTTCAATACAGGTTGATCTAAATGGCCTGTATTAACCAATACTAAAATTGAAATTATGGAATCATTACAGGAAGTTGACTTTACGGAAATCGTGTTGACGTATGGGCCGAATATTGTTTGGGCAATTCTGACACTTGTTGTCGGTTTGTGGATTGTGAAAATGATCAGTAAAGGAATCAGTCGAGGATTGGATAAGGGGGAGACAGACGAGACGCTTAAAGGATTTCTGGTCAGCTTTCTTACAATACTGTTAAAAATCATGGTGTTTATCACTGCACTCGGTATGCTGGGTGTGGAGATGACCTCCTTTATTGCGATTCTTGCTGCGGCTGGTCTTGCCGTTGGTTTGGCACTTTCCGGGACACTTCAAAATTTTGCCGGTGGGGTAATGATCCTCTTTTTCAAGCCTTTTAGGGTCGGACACTTTATTGAAGCTCAAGGGCATATGGGTACGGTGAATGAGATCCAGATTTTTGTAACGATCCTTACATCTCCCGATAACAAAACGATTCTGATACCGAACGGTCCGCTAGCAACCGGATCTATAACAAACTTTTCCAGGCAGCCGACGCGTCGTGTCGATTGGACATTTGGAATTGGGTATGGCGATAATGTTGACAAAGCGTATGAAGTTATCCAGCGAATGCTTGATGGTGATGACCGTATTCTGGAAGATCCGAAGCCGTTTATGGCAGTGAAGGAACTGGGAGACAGTTCAGTTGATCTTACTGTGAGGGTATGGGTAAATGCATCCGACTATTGGCCGGTATTTTTCCGAATGAATGAAGAGGTCTACAAAACATTCGACAAAGAAGGGCTCTCCATTCCATTTCCGCAACGCGATGTGCATATTCACAACCAGGAGTAGTTACTGATTGGATTCTTTACGGAATATCTGACAAAATCTGCCTAGCAAATCTGGCGGATTTTACTTTCGCTGTTATCTGATGAGAGATATTTCTGAATCTTGCGAACGTTCTGCGGAAAGTTCTGAATCTGCTGCATCCGGTCGGGACGAATCGATCGACCCGTCATCCCGATATCTCCACTCTACTTTCGGACGATCCCGGTAAAGCTCAACTCCGTTTCCATCCGGATCATTCAGGTAGATCGCTTCGGAAACACCGTGATCGCTCGTCCCGGAAAACGGGTAATCGTTGTCAATCAGGCGGGCATACTTTTCTTCGGCTGTAAGGCCCAAAGTATTTTCCACTCGTTGCTGAAGAGCCACATACGCATTTTGAACGATGATTCGATTATAACATCCATAAGCAGGCACCTCTTCCAAAAGCTTTTCGTGATTATTTTTATCCAGGACGAGCAGCTCACTGTTTTCCAGTACCTCAATATTTAGCCGGGTTGGTTTATTGGTAAAAAAACTTTCCAGGTTTGCCATCCACCATCCATCAAAAGCAAACCGAATAACATGCTGATTGCCTTTTGAATCCACGGAGTAAGAATATAGTGCTCCCTTTTCAAAATCCGTTGACTCAAATTTCAGTTGTGGGTATTCTTCAGCATTGAAAAAATCATCTGACTTCAGATGCTGATCACGGTCCTTATTATTGGTTGTGATGCTGTTAATATCAGCAGTAAACCTTACTTTGGCGTTTTCGAAATGGTCATTATCTGCTTCAATTTGTCCGTCATACGAGCCAAAATTTCCGGTGACGGTTGAAATAACCAGATGCTTCACTTTGAATTGTACTTCCGAGTGCGTCGGATCAATTTTCCATAATGTTTTTGTTGTAGTAGTCATTGTGATATTAATTATGAGTTGAAAAGTTTAATTCTCGCACAACTTACCACTTGGTTTCACGGGGTCCATTGATATATGACAGGAAATAGTCTTGATAAATATCAAGATTCGGAACCGGGTTGGTTTTTTTATATCATATTTAATACCAGGAAAGGTTTAGTGCAGCAGGAACAGATTCGTGTGCCAGGCAATTATTTTATTATCAAACCGACAGTCTTCTTTAAAGTTTCATTAGCAGATCGAATCGTCAGTTATAAAAAGAGCTGTATCTTTAATCTCCAGCCGGAATTTCATAGGTACAGGCATGATCCCCCTCAGCGATATAAGTGGTTCGTTCAACATCTGCACCAAATAATTTTTGGTAGAATTCTGCCTCCAGCCGGCAGGGAAGTGTTGTCACTTTCACAACTTCTCTGAACGGGCAATTGCACTCCTTCACACATACCATCCCATCTTCTTTGTACAGTTTATGTTCCGGCATAAATCCCTCCTCCTGTAACATCTCCATTAATGCTTCGATAGGAGACCTCTCATCGTCTTGCTCAGCTTCCTCCATCATCTGTTTAGCCTTTTGGAATCGTTTTTCCCAAAAACGTTTGAAGAAATCTTCCATCAGCGCTTCTTCTCCATTTTCTTTTAAAAAGATCAAAAGCTCTCTCATCATTTTCGATTCATAAGATGGAAACTGATTATGTCCGTCAGCGGTCAGTTTGTATTGAAGACTCGGCCGGCCCGGGCCTGACCGAACGTAACCACGCTGAATGGAACCATCTTTTTCCATGTGCAAAAAATGTTCTCTGATTGTTGTTTTGGCAAGACTTGTTTCTTCAACAGCCTCATCCACAGAAAGTGTACCGTTTCTTTTGATCAGTTCCAGAAGTCCTTTTTTCACATCACTCATAATTTGGTCTTTTTTTCAAGTCGTTAAAAACCTGGTGTGTTTGATTAGGGCCAATCGGGTTTATTTGTCTTTCCAGTAGTTGTTTGCTGCTGCAACTGTTTGAAAGTGAACGGCAATGACATGCGATGAGGCAATCAATGCATCCGGATCATCTGAATACACATCTCTCAACTTAAACAGGATTTCTCTATCACTCTGGGTTTCTGTGACACCTTTCCGCGCCAGTGAGATGGCAACCTGGAATCCTTCTTCGGGAGTCTCTGTAATCAGGCTCATTGAATTATTCGCTGCCTCCGATTCTGACTGATCTGTTGCGATTGCATTAATACCCACGGCTGCCAGTGTTGTAAGTACCAGAATACCAAAAATGTAAGTGTAGGTTCGTTTCGTCATGTTTCGTCCTTTTGTTTGTGTTTTCAATTTGCTTGCAGGATACGAGAAGATTCAAAAAAAATCAATATTAACGGTTAAAACCGTTTTTATAGTTGTATGTGGTTTTAAAAACTAATAACTTTTTGGCGAACCAACACAATGGAGGATTCCAATTATGATTTCTGTTATGAATGAATACCTAAATGAAGTTAACTTTGAACCCGTTAGTTAATCAGAAACCAATCAAATCCATAGAATATGGAACTGTCCAACCTGGAAGTTGCTGAAATTGTCAAAAATGCCTGTATTGAAGCGGCCAAAGAAGGTTTTCAGGATGCGTCTGTGAGCGGCCTTTGCCTGGAGGGAGCAATGGAAGCGGCGATCAGTGCGATGGAAAATTTGAATCCGGAACAACTCCTGGATGTAAACGGCTAACTCTCCACTTCTTCAAATGAAACAATCAATCACCGGGTTTCACAAAGATGAGGAAGGCCACTGGGTTGCAGAACTTTCCTGTGGCCATGCACAGCATGTTCGCCACGATCCGCCCTGGCAGCTTCGCCCGTGGGTAATAACACCGGAAGGCAGAAAAAAATATCTCGGACATCAATTGAACTGTAAAGAGTGTGGTAGGTAATACCACTGTTCTAATGCTCTTTTTCGAGCAGCTTACCATACTCCTTTTCCATCCGGTTGTGGACCGACCAGAAGCCTTTTGGTTCATTACCCTCCAGACGATCAATCAAAATGCCAAGATGCGTATGCCATCCGGCACCCACACTGATGAGTACATCAGGGTCTTCGCCCAGGCGAATATGCGTCAGAATCAAAAGTACTTTGTTGTCCTTCTTTGGGATGAGTTCGTAGGTTACCTCCGACTCCTCACCAGTGCCTTCACCCCAGGTGTAACTTAGCCTCCGTGGCGGATCCCATTCGGTGACACGGCCTTCAAACCAAGTGCCGTCCTGCATATGTTTGTACTTTTCGGGAATAGGGTCATCCGTTTCGGAGAGGTCACTGTGCTTGAATTTAAATTCCACTTTGCCGCCCACACCCGGTTCCACATCACCGGCGGAGAGCCATTTGACTTTCAGTTCCGATTTGGTGAGATAATCCCATATGCGTTCAGCAGGCCCCGGTAATAGTCGTTCAAATTGAACGGTTCCGGGTTCCGGGAAGATGCCGTGTTTTTTGTTAATAATTATACCTGGTTTCATAGATATTTGATTAGATGAGGCCTGTCGGAGTATTTGTCCTGTTTCTGAAGGCTCTTGTTCGCAGGAGAGGGCTTCATAAACAGTTTCGGGAGTCGCATTAAATAGTTGATGATTTCGATAATGGGTATGGATTTCGATTGATAGAAGGCCCATAATGCCTCGCAAGGAGATCGTGGCTCTGATTTGATATTGGTTTTTGATGTATTAATGGTTCAACTGCCCATAATTCAATTGCCAGGAGACCCCGAACCGGTCCTGCACCCACCCGAACTTCTTGGAAAATCCGTAATTATCAAGCGGCATCGCCGCCGTTCCTCCTTCTATCAGGTTTTCATACAATGTTTCCAGTTCCTCTTCCGAATCGCATTTCACAAACAACGATATAGAGGGGGTGAATGTAAATGCGTGTCCAAAGCTGTCTATCGCCATGTATGGTTGTCCCTTCAGGGTAAACAGGGCGTGCTGCACGGTGCCTTCGGCTTCCGGACCTCCCGGCCCATCGGGCCCATATTTAGTGATGCTTACAATTTCGGAGTCATCAAATAATGATGTGTAAAAGGTCATCGCCTCTTCTGCATCGCCCTCGAACATCAGGAACGTAGTGATTTTAGGGTTCATATCTTGTGCGTTTAAGGGTTGTATGGCCATGAATATTAAAAAAAGGACGGCCAACAGGTTCATGTATTTCATGGCTTTATGAGTTTATTTAAGGATTTCGTTTTTAGTCTTCTTCGGTTAAAAGGTTTTCAAGCGCATCCAGCCTCTCATCCCAGAATTTACGATAGCGCTGCGCCCATTCGATTACTTCCAGCAGCTTGCGTGTATCGGCCCGGCAGTAGCGCTTGCGGCCTTTCTTCCGGATCATCACCAGGCCGCACTCATTCAGAATTTTGATGTGTTTGGAAATGGCCGGCCGGCTGATCTCAAACCGTTCGGCTACCTCGTTCACTGGTAATGATTTATCCGCCAAAAGGTCTATAATCTCCCTCCGCGTAGGGTCGGCAATGGCGTTGAAAACATCCTGAGGCATAATCTATGTATTAAAGAGTAACTGATTGGTTACAAATATAAATGTAACTTTTTAGTTACGCAAATATAATTTCTTTTATTGCCCTACTGATCTGTTTACTTGTTCAACTGTCCTGTTGAGATCATTGAATGGGAAGATCAGTTTCTTCACTGTTTTCTGTGATCGGAAGCAGAGCTTCCAGGTTCTCGTAACGGAGCAGAGCACCATTACGAGGAAAACAGAACAGAGCACCGTTACGAAGATCGAGGATAGATTACGCTCAATTTGTTGGATCGGGCATGGTTGCTGAACGCAGGCTGTTCAGATCTGCAAGAGCAGCCAACGTATGCGGATCATCATCACCGCGGGAGGCCTGAAAAGATGCATAGCTTTTTAGCAGAAAGGCTTCGGCATCTGGAAATTTATTTTGGCGGAGAAGGCTGCGTCCCAGGTGTGCTTGCACCTGGGCAATTCTCCAGTCATGCTCATCATATGCGTTTATCCGGATTTCAAGTGCTTCTCTCAGCAATGGTTCTGCTTCGGCTGAACGGCCGGTCTCAATAAGTATGACTGCAAGTCCGTCAAGCGAAGATGCAACATCCGGATGGTCGGGTGGAAGGGAGGTGCGGCGCAGGTTAAGGGCGGATGAGTAATATTCAGCAGCATTTAAAAAATCTCCGGTTTCCTGAAATAATTTTCCAAGGTTATGCAGAACCACTCCGATAAAAGGATGTGTTTCGGAGAAAACGATGCGCCCGATTTCAAGTGCTCGGCGGAGATCGGCTTCGGCGAGGTCATACAACCCCCGCTGCTGCTGCAGGCCGGAATAGCCGTTCAGCGTAAAAGCCATGTAAGGATGAGTTTCACCCCATATTTTCTTAACTATATTCACAGCTTCACGAAATAAAATGTCGGACTCTTCAAGTTCTCCGGTTTGATGCAGCAGAGTCGCCAGGTTGTTCAGGTTTGCAGCCAGGTTGCTGCCGGGGTCGGGCTGCTGTCTGCGGATGTCAAGCACCCGCCGGAAAGTCTGAATTGACTCCTTGAACATTCCTTTCCCTTCATAAATGATGGCGAGTGTATTCATTACGCTGGCAACTTCGGGATGATCGGGTCCGTATATCTTTGTTTTGAGATCTAGTACTTCTTGTGTTGTTACTTCAGCCTGATCAAGCCTGCCTAAACGGTATTGCAGGTTTGCCAGTTCAAGCAGCACCGATACATATTCTGCTGATGATTCATCAATGGATCTGTACTGGTCAGCCGAATGCTCCAAAGCCGGCAGCGCCTGATCGTATAAACCGAGGTTGTTATAAACCTTTCCGATGATTCCGAGCATTTGTGCCTGCACGGCGGGCTGACCCTCCAGCTCTATCTGTACTTTTTCAAATCCCCGGTCCAGCATTTCACGGGCGGTTGTGGAGCCGTCTTTTGCTTTGGTGGGATCCGACTCCTCGAACATCTCGGCAAGGAATGCGGCTACCTGTTCAGCTCGCTCGGCCTGAAGTTCAGCGTGCACGGCATTCTGATTTGCAATATGGGCCTGCCAAAGAGTGCCCGCAAGACCTCCGGTAAGCGACATGAGGGCAATCGCCGCCGCTGCAGCGGCCCATCGGTGGCGGGCGATGAATTTGCGTGCACGGTAGCGAAGGGTAGGGGTGCGCGCATTAACCGGTTCGCCGTTAAGGTAGGCTTCCAGATCGTCGGCAAAAGAGAGTGCAGAAGCATAACGCCGGGCTGGATCTTTCCACATCGCCATCAGTACAATACGGTCCAAATCGCCTTTCAGGTATTTTGAAAGCCGAGCCTTATCCATGTTTCTGAGTTGTGCAACTTGTTCTGTACCGGATAAGGCCGTATCACTGGGTTTTGCAGGTTCGGTTTCACATACGATTCGTTCAATTTCAAGCATCGATGTAGTGCGGAATTCATACGGCCGGCGCCCGGAAAGAAGCAGGAAGAGCAATACTCCGAGAGAATAGATATCGGAGGCAGTGGTGATTGGCTTTCCACACACCTGCTCGGGACTTGCAAACTCCGGCGTCATTACATGCATGCCGGTTCGGGTGTGGAACACTTCGGTATCCGCACCGTCTGATTCAAGTAGTTTGGCAATACCAAAATCGATCAGTTTCACATCCCCGTTTTTTGTTATAAGGATGTTTTCAGGTTTGATATCACGATGCACCACTAGATTTTGATGGGCATAATGTACAGCCCGGCATACACGCTGGAATAGCACGATGCGTTCTTCAATTTCTAGCCTGTTCCGATTGCACCAAACATCGATTGGTACACCGTCCACATATTCCATAATCACGAAGAGATCACCCTGTTCCGTATCTCCCCCTCCAATTAGCTGTGCGATGTCAGGGTGGTTGAGGCGGGCCAGTATTTTTTGTTCTGCTGCGAACCTTTTATGGGTGTATTCTGACTCTTCAAATCCACTTCGTAAAAGTTTCAGAGCTACTTTTTCACCTTCTGACTCTACCAGGTATACCGTTGAAGTGCCGCCCTCTCCAAGCTTATTGAGAACCTTATATCCGGCAATCTGATCGGGAATATGCACACCGGTAGTTAACGATGAGCTGGTTAACGAAGAAATCCTGTTTTGCAGGTCTTCAATAAAATTTCGTGCATTCCGGTTCTCTTCGGCAATACGCATCACTTCCTGTTTCAGAGTCTTGTCGTGGCTGCACCACTCCTCTATGAGATCGTCCCATTGATGTTCAGGATAATCGAACAACCGTTCTGCAATTTCTATGGCAGTTTCAAGGTTCAAGGTTCAGGGTTCAGGCACACACAGGGTTCAGGTTTCAAGGGGAAATCTAATATCATATACAGAATTATAATTAAGTAAAGCTCATAGTCTTTCACATCTCTACATTTCATTTTTCACTTATTCAACTCATTATAGATCCGGTTACAGGCAATCTGCCAGTCGCGTTTTACAGTTGCCGGAGAGATATCGAGGGCAAATGCGGTATCCTCTACAGTCATTCCTCCAAAAAAACGACATTCAAATACTTTGGCCTGGCGTTCACTGCTTTTTTCAAGCCGGGTTAAAGCTTCATCCATTTCCAACAGCTCTTCGGCTGCTTTCTCATCGGCAACCAGTTCAAATTCATCGGTACTGACGTGATCGGCTTCACCACCGCGTTTTTGTGCAGATCGTTTTTCAGCATAGTTGATCAGGATTTGACGCATCGCTTTAGATGCAAGTGAGAGAAAGTGTCGCCGGTTTCCTATATGGTCGGGCTGATTTTGCCAGAGTTTAATATAGGTTTCGTGGATCAGGGCTGTGGTGTCAAGCGTTGCAAGGCCATTCCAGCGATTGCGCTGGTTCCTGGCTACGGTATACAACTCTTCATAGATCAATTCAAAGAGTTGATTGAGGGCAGATCTGTTACCCGAAGAAAACTCACGTATCAGTTTTGTGGGTGTGTGCATAAGGCAATTTATGAGTTATATCCTCATTAGCAAGAAGCGGCTGTTACCGGGTTATTTAACACAAAAAAATTATAAACAAAAGTGTGCACAAAAAAAATGAGCCCTGTCCTGCATTTTTTCTGTA
>SKRC01000072.1 GCA_007118695.1 Balneolaceae bacterium
ATCAACCAGGACAATGGCATTGTTGACCACGATGCCGATCAGCATCACCATGCCCATGAAGCTCTGCAGGTTCAGTGTGGTTCCGGTGAGCAGAAGAGCCGGCACCACGCCGATAAGTGCCAGCGGCACCGAAAACATTACAATCAACGGATCGATGAAACGCTCAAACTGGGCCGCCATCACCATGTAGATGAGCGCAAGCGCCATGATGATCGAAAGCATAAAATCGCGCTGCGCCCGCTGCTGCTCCTCATACTCCCCGCCGAAATAGACCGAGAAGCCGTCGGGCATGGCGAATTCGCGGAGTTCCTGCTCGATCATCGTGACCGCATCGCCCAAAGCGAGCCCGGTCTCCAGGTTTGCGGTGATGTAGGTGACGCGCTGGTTGTTGATCCGGTTGATGCTGACGGGCGATCGGGTGAATTCCTGGGTGGCCACGGACGATACGGGCAGAATGGCTCCTTCGGCACTGCGGATTGAGATATTGTCCAGGTCAAGGATGGATAGTCGGTCTTCGGGACGAAGGCGCACGGTGATGGGCCACTCTTCGCCATCCACCCGGTACATGCCGGCGCGCGTGCCGCCGACATTGGTCTGGATGGTGCGGGCTACATCGTTCACACCGATGCCGAGGCGCGACAGCATCTCTCGATCGAAACGGATGTCCTGCCGGGGATTGCCCTCGCGCCGGTCCCGCTCCACGTCGTTGACGCCCGGAAGCCGCTCCAGCAGGGTGAGCAGTTGGCGCGAAACCTCATCGGCTTTGGTCAAGTCGTTGCCGCGCAGCTGAATCTGAAGAGATTCGCCCTCGTCATCATCGCCGCCTCCGCCACTGCCAAAAACACGCCGGAGCACCCAGAGTCCCGACCGCGCCGAAACGCTGATATCCGCCCCGGGAATGATGCCCTGTACCTTTGAACGGATCTCATCCGCCAGGTCAGAACTGGATATGCTGCGCTCATGCGGCGGCAAAAGAGTGAGGTCGATCCTTCCTTCGCCGCTGCGCACATCCTTTGAGTGATAGAGGACCTGGTCCTGGGGGATGATGGACTGTACCACCTTATCCAGCTCTTCCACATACTGATGGATGACCGCGATATTGGTTCCGTCGGCCATGGTCATCCGGACGCGCACCTCATCCGCATCCACCTGGGGCGTAAGCTCGTAGGGGATCATCCGGAACCCGAAAACGGCCGCGACGAACAGCACAAGCACACCGCCGGCGATCAGCAGCTTGCGGCGAAGCACGCGTTCGAGCAGATGGGCATAGCTGTTTTCAAGCCGGTCAAAAAACCGCTGATGACGGGTTTGTTTGGCGGGATCAGGGTCAACCGGTCGCACGGTCAGATATTTGCTGCCCAGCATGGGCACCAGAGTCAGCGCCACCAGCAGCGAACAGAGCAGCGCGAAGACGACCACAAGCGCCAGCTCTTTGAAGAGCAGCCCGGTGATGGTCTGCATGAACAGCACCGGCAGAAAGATTACGGATGTGGTGAGGGTGGAGGCGATGATGGCGCCGGATACCTGCCGGGTGCCCACCAGGGCGCTCTGCTTGTGATTCTTGCCGTTCTGCCGCTGACGCACAATATTCTCCAGCACCACGATGGAGTTGTCCACGATGAGTCCGACCCCCAGAGCCAGTCCGCCGAAACTCATCTGGTTGAGGGTGAGTCCGCCGAAATAGAGCAGTGCAAAAGTGGCGATGATGGAGATCGGTATCGAAATACCGATGATCAGGGTGGTCGATCCGTTTCGCAGAAACGCGAAAAGCACAATGATGGCCAGAATACCGCCCCAAACGGCCGCATTGCGCACGTTGTCGATCGAGGACTGGATGAATTCACTCTGGTCGGTGATCACGCGCAACTCAATGTCGGACCGCAGCCGGTTGATGCGCTCCACTTCCCTGTGGATTTCGCGGGAGACGGCCACGGTGTTGGCACCGGTCTGTTTGCGAATGAAAAAGCGGATGGTTGGCCGATCGTCAATCTCAATATAGCGCCGGATGTCCTGGTAGCCCTCCTGCACCTGCGCCACGTCGCCGATACGGATCGGGGCGCCGTCCACGGTGGTGATCACGGTCGCTCTGACATCCTCCACCGTCTCGAATTCACCGACCGAGCGGACGTAAAGATCGCTCAGACCATCCTTCACATTCCCACCCGGCAGGGTGACATTCTCGCGTCCCAGCGCCTGAACCACATCCTGGGCCGTCAGCCGGCTCGAGACCAGCCGGTCGCGCATCAGATCCACCTGGATTTCGCGATAGACCCCGCCCCAGACATCAATCGACCCCACACCGGGAATCTGTTCGAAGTTCTTGGTCACCTCACGCTCCAGCACGCGGGTCAGATCCGACAGTTCGCGGTTGGAGCGCGCCCCGATGATCACGATGGGCGAATCGTTCGGATCAAACTTCCAGATGCGGGGCGGATCGGCATCCTCCGGCAGGTTGCGGCGGAGCCGGTCGAGCGCCGCGCGCACATCATTGGTGGCTTCGTCGATGTTGGTGCCCTGGGAGAAGTTGAGTCTGACCCAGCTTCGTCCCTCGGCGGAGTTGGAACGGACCTGCTCTACATTGGCAACCCCGGCCAGAGCGTTCTCGACCTGTTCGGTGACCAGCAGTTCCATCTCCTCCGGACCCACATTGCTGTAATTGACCACGACGGAGAGCTGCGGGTACTCGATGGGAGGCAGCAGGTCGATCGGAAGAAAGCGGAACCCGATGGTACCCAGCGTGATGATGATCAGGAAGACCATCATCGTGGTGACAGGGCGGGCTACGGATCGTTCGGTGATGGACATGATCGCGGGTGGTTTGGAAAATCAGTGCATTTTAAATCAGTGCATTTTTTGGTCAGGACATATTATCAGGGCATATTCCGATCAGAGCACATTCTGGTCGGAGCCGTTGTTGCGATTGCGGTCGGCCATTTTCTCCCGGATGATCTCGAACAGGTCACGACTCTGGATCTGCTG
>SKRC01000240.1 GCA_007118695.1 Balneolaceae bacterium
GATGTATTTTCAATAAATAATTGATATTATTATAATTAATCAAAAAATTTACATTAATAGCCAACTGCAACTGCAACTGCAACTGCAACTGCAACTGCAACTGCAACTGCAACTGCAACTGAAAAAATAATGCCAATCCCTCCATCCAAAAATCAGCTTAAAAAGTGGCGAAAACTTCAAAAAAAGAAGCACCGCAATGAGTTCGGCCGTTTCATGGCCGAGGGGGAGCGGTGTGTGGAACAGATTCTGCAGAACGGGATTGTGTTCGTGGAGGAGCTTGTGGTGGAAGAGGGCTATGATCCTTCGCGCATCATACTGGGTGCGGGATGCCCGATTTCCAGGCTGGGAAAGCCGGATTTTGAAGAGCTCAGTGATACGGATAACCCCCAAGGGGTCATGGCCATATGCCGGATTCCGGATGAAATCCCGCCGGAGAAGTTGGCCGCAAGGTCGGGCGTCATCGTTGCCACCGATGCCATCCAGGATCCGGGTAACCTGGGGACGATGATCCGGACTGCGGCCTGGTTTGGCGCCGTAGGTTTGATGTACGGTACGGGCACGGTTGATCCCTGGCATCCGAAAGTGGTGAGGAGCACGGCCGGGGCCACCGGGACGATCCCCTGGCTGAGCGATGATCTTGAAGGCCTGTTCATGCAATTGGAAGCCGACGGTTGGAGGGTGTTGATGCTCGACGGCGGTGAAGGATCGGTGCCACTTCCGGATGTTTCTAAACAACAGAAAACGGTTCTTGTTGTCGGAAATGAAGCCAATGGCATCAACCCGGAACTGATGACATCAACCCGGCAGCGCGTCAAAATCGAAGGCACCGCAGGAACGGTGGAAAGCCTGAATGCAGCTATTGCACTCGGTATTGCAATGTATGAGATGAGGAGATTATAAATTCAAGAAATTCAAGAAATTAAAGGAGTTCAAGGAATTAAAGGAGTTCAAGGAATTAAAGGAGTTCAAGGAATTCAAGAAATTTGAGAAGGGGTGGGGTTTGGATTTTCACAGCCTGTATTTGCAGAATGTGGTATAATCCTTGTTTTGTGGCTTGTGATGTTGAGGTTATACTGCGTGTATTTAACAGAATCCATGTATTAGGGGGGAATACTAATGGACTTAGGTGGGGAATTTAACAATCCAGGGCGTCCTCTTTTATTTATAATACCACGTGACCCTCGACAATTTGGGCTATAAACATGTATTGTGGCCTAGCAACATGTCCTGGAAACATGTATTGTGGCCCATATGATAAATTGGGTTCTCTGGCTGAACGTATAATTTGCTGTTCGCAATTTGATAAAACATACAGGTGATGGTGAGTGTTTCCCGAAAAAAAATGAGTGAACTTAAGCATTGGCAATTGATTCTCTGATGCCGATTGGCTATAGTTAATAAACACTCATTACAGACCTCCCATCTTTGCAACCAAAACCGGACGGCCATATGCCAAAGCCCAGGAAAGCGAAGCAAATATTTGTTCTCGACACATCCGTACTCCTTTACGACAACGAAGCGGTTAAAAATTTTCAAAAGAATGATATTGCCATTCCCATCACGGTGCTCGAAGAACTCGACACATTTAAAAAGGGAAATTCGGTCACCAATCTGCATGCCCGTGAATTTATCCGTTATCTGGATAAAATTTCTGATGACAACATGCTCCAGAAATGGATCCCCCTGAACGGCCGGACGCACGGCCGACTTCGTGTTCTAAGCGATGAGGGGAGTCAGGTGAATGCATCCGAAGTGTTTGGATCGGTCAAAAACGACCACCGGATTATCAATGCCGCTCTAAAGCTTAAAGAAGATGAACCCGGCAAAAAGGTGGTTCTCGTCTCAAAAGATATCAACCTCCGGTTGAAAGCCAGGGCGGTAAACCTGGACGCTGAGGATTATGAAACCGTCAGAGTCAAGGATATCGACCATCTCTACAAAGGTAAAACGGAGCTTGGTTTCAAGGAGAGCAAACAGATCAGCGATTTTTACAAGACCGGCAGGATTGATATCGAACAGCTTGAAAAGAGCCAGCCAATCAGCAATCATTATTACATCCTGCGGAACCATTCAAGCTCGGCACTGGGGCATTTCAATCCGGAAAGCCGGAATGTAGAGTTGATTCCGAAGCTGAACGCCTATGGGATTTACCCCAGAAATGCCGAACAGACCTTTGCCATGCACGCCATCCTCAGCCCCGCGATCCAGCTTCTTACAATTACCGGGGAGGCCGGAACCGGCAAAACCCTGCTTGCCCTTGCCGGAGCTCTTGAGCAGCGGCGGGAATTCAGGCAGATCTACCTGGCCCGGCCGATTGTCCCTTTGAGCAACCGCGACCTTGGGTATCTGCCGGGTGATGTGACATCGAAGATTGATCCCTACATGCAGCCTTTGTGGGACAACCTGAGTATCATCAAAAACCAGTTCAGTGAAAACAGCAAGCAGTACAGGAAAGTGGAAGAGCTGGTTGAAACCGAAAAGCTCTGCATTGTGCCGCTGGCCTACATCCGGGGCAGAAGCCTCAACAATGTGATTTTTATTATTGATGAGGCGCAAAACCTCACTCCGCATGAAATCAAAACGATCATCACGCGGGCAGGTGATAACACCAAAATTATCTTTACCGGTGATATCTTTCAAATCGATACACCCTACCTCGACGCCCAGAGCAACGGGCTCTCCTACCTGGTCGACCGGATGAATAACAACAATCTCTATGCGCATATCAACCTCGAAAAAGGCGAGCGGTCGGAGCTGGCGAATATTGCCAGCAAGTTGCTGTGAGCTGTGTCAGTTGGCAGTAGCAGTGGCGGTTGGCGGTTGCAGTTGGCGGTTGCAGTGGCAGTGGCAGTAGGCACGGGTAATTGTGGGGTGTTCGATGAAAAATGAACGGAGCCTTCTATAAGCTTCTGCAATCTCATCCAAATTCCCCGAACACCCCTCAAGATACAGCGCTGAACGCGCTCCATCTATTTCCCC
>SKRC01000189.1 GCA_007118695.1 Balneolaceae bacterium
AAATTTTAACAATGAAATCGAATAAATTAACTCAATAAAAAATGAATAATAATCGCAGGGATTTCTTAAAGAAAAGCGGCCTTGCAGGACTCGGTCTTGCCGGTGCCGGTTTTTTGGGCGGCTCACGTAAATCTGAATTATTTGATGATAATGCAAAGAAACGGGATTCGGAACCCGGTGACCTCAGGCTACTCGACTGGGAACCCATAAGTCAGATGGTGGTCAATACCACTGAAGTGATTAAACCCAGGTTCCCGGTGATTGATATACACAATCATCTGAGGGATCTCGACAGAATGGAAGAATACCTGGAAGCAATGAATGAGGCCGGTGTCTGGAAGGTTGTTAGCATGGATGGCCGTTCTGCTGATGATTTTTATAAAGAACATCTGCAGGTATCGCAACGTGTTTCCAGAGAGAGGCTTCTGGTCTTCTTTACCCCTGATTTCAGTAAGATTGACGAACCGGATTTTGGCCGAAATGAGGCTGAAAAACTGGAAGAAGCTGTGAGGTTGGGATGCCGGGGAATGAAGATTTTCAAAAGCCTGGGGCTGAATAACAGAGATCAAAGCGGAGAATTGGTTCCGGTAGATGATCCGAGGATCGACCCAATCTGGGCCAAATGCGGGGAACTGGGCATTCCGGTTATCATACATACATCCGATCCAAAAGCGTTTTTTACCCCTGTTGATCGCTATAATGAGCGTTATGATGAACTTGGAGCTCATCCGCACTGGTCATTTTACGGGGATGAATTCCCTGATAAGGAAGAGTTAATTTCCCAGCGCAACCGGGTTTTTGAAAAGCATAAAAATACGATATTTATAGCAACACATATGGCCAATCTTCCGGAAGAACTTGGCCGGGTGTCCATGTGGCTTGAAAAATACCCGAATATGTATACGGATATCAATGCACGTATCAGTGAGCTGGGCCGGCAGCCTTATACGGCCAGGAAATTTATGATCAAATACCAGGATCGGATATTATTCGGGACCGATACACGCCCTGACCCGGTCGCCTATCGTGTATATTACCGCTTTTTGGAGACGGATGATGAGTATATTAATTCGGATCCGAGCCATCACAGGCAGGGTCGATGGAGAATCTATGGCATCTACCTGCCCGATGAAGTGTTGGAGAAGATCTATAACAAAAATGCACTTAAACTCTTGGGGATGCGAAAAATCTAGTGAAAACTTCACGACGTAAATTTCTCCGGTATGGGCTGGGTTTAACAGCCGCCACAGCTTTTCCGTCTATCTGGACCCGGAAAAGCGTTACAGGTTACAGCAATGGCGACATTGAACAACGTTTGTCAATTGGCAGGGGATTGGAAGGTTTAACCAAAAACGATCTGGCCACACCGACCCTGGTACTCGATCTCGATGTATTTGAATCAAACCTCGAAAAGATGAGCCGCCATGCAAAAGAGGTTTCCATTGAGCTGCGGCCACATGCAAAAACACATAAGTGCATAGAAGTGGCTCGACGCCAGATCGACGCCGGTGCTTTGGGTGTATGTACAGCCACTATCAGCGAAGCTGAAGCCCTGGCCGAAGGAGGAATAAACGGTTTACTGATTACATCCGAAATGGTTGGCCGGGACAAAATCAGACGCCTGGTACAGATGACCCGCAACCACCCGGATACCATGTCTGTCATCGATCATCCGGATCATGCAAAACAACTCAGCCAGGCAGCAGTTGAGGCAAGCCTGGAATTGAATGTATTAGTTGATATTGATCCGATCGGCCGCCGCACCGGTGTATCAGCCGGAAAACCTGCAATTGATCTGGCACATTATGCGGAAAAACTTCCGAATCTGAAGCTTCGCGGGATTCACTCTTATTCAGGGCCTTCGTCACATGTCACAGGTTTTGAAGAGCGCCGTGCACATTCCAGGAGAGTAATGGCAGCTCCCATTGAAACGTTTTTCAAGTTACAGGAAGAAGGCCTTCCCATGGAGATACTTTCGGGTGGAAGTACCGGTACGTATAACATCGATCCGGAATTTGAAGGCATGACTGAATTGCAGGTTGGCTCTTACGTCTTTATGGATGTGGATTACCGGATCATTGGGGGAAAATCCGGACCCGACTACGACGATTTTGGTCAGTCTCTGAAGGTTATAGCTACAGTGATTAGTAAGAACCACGATGACCGTGCAACAATAGATGCCGGTTTCAAGGCATTTGCAACAGACCGTGATTTTGGGCCTGATATCATCGGTATATCCGGAATTACATACCGGTTTGGCGGTGATGAACACGGTATACTGCAATTGGATGATCCCAGCCGCGAAGTAAAGCTTGGTGATCGCCTGGAATTTGTAGTTCCCCATTGTGATCCGAATGTGAATCTGTACGATCGCATTTATTGTCTGCGTGGTGAGAAGGTGGAAGAGATTTGGCCGGTTGTAGGCAAATATGTTTAAACCGGGTCGAAACACTCATACCGTATTTGTATTCATGTAGCCACATCGTCTAATGACTATTTGGTAATTATATTAGCTGGTATAATTCAATCGCTGCCGGGTTGTGCTATCTTTGACAATAAACCTATTAATTACAGATCAAAACCGGGCAGTTTTATGATTTGATTCCTCAAATGGAGATATAACATGCAAAGCCGGGAGTTACTTAAGAATGCCAGTGTATTATTACTAATTATATCCCTGTCATTTTCCGGATATGCCAACTTTTCAGGTAATTCCGATTTATTGTTCTACAAAAATGCAGATGGCAATAAAGTTCCTGTCACAAATGAGGCTGAATGGGAACAAAAACGCTGGCAGATTCTTCAGGGAATGCAACAAGCAATGGGCCCATTGCCCGACAGATCGAATTTACCGCCTCTTGATATTCACATCAGGGATACTCTGGAGACAAGCAGTTATTACCGGCTGACAATTAGTTTTACGGCGGCTGAAAATGAAAGAGTCCCAGCCTATCTGTACATACCCTTTCGGAAAGGAATTCAGGGTAAACTTCCTGCCATGCTTGTCCTGCACGGGACTGGTGAAGCCGGGAAAAGACTTGTCGATGGTGAGAGTCCATTGGCTAACCGTGCCCACGCCAAAGAATTGGCGCAGAGAGGATATATCGTAATTGCCCCGGATTATCCAAGTATGGGAGAATTACGTGAATATGACTTTGTGAACGACCGCTATCAGTCAGGTACGATGAAAGGTATTTTTAATCACATGCGCAGTATTGATCTGCTTCAAGACAGAGAAGATGTTGATGCCGGACGGATCGGTGTTATTGGCCATTCTCTGGGAGGGCACAATGCAATGTTTGCAGGTGCGTTTGATTCACGTTTAAAGGTGATCGTATCCAGTGCCGGATGGACCCTGATGGATTATTATGATATCGGAGAGGTGGCACATGAACGATTCGGAGGCCGGTTGGGGCCATGGGCACAGGATCGGTATATGCCTCTGCTTCGCGATAAATTTGATCTGAATGGTGAGAAATTCCCGTTTGATTTTGATGAGGTCATAGCCGCTCTTGCTCCGCGTGCATTTTTTTCCAATTCACCTGTAAACGACGGTAATTTCGATGTCACCGGTGTGAAAAAAGGGATAGCTTCAACGTCTGAGGTCTATCGTTTTCTGGATGTTGAAGATCGTCTCCAGGTACGCTATCCTGAAGCCGGACACGATTTTCCGCCGGAAGTTCGTCTCGAAGCCTATCGTTATATTGATAAAATACTTGAGCATACTCCCAATGACCATGAAATTGAATGACAGGCTGTTTACGGGGATTCCTGATCCAGTTCCGATAATTCCTCTTTCGTCCATACCCCCCTCCGGTCATCTGATTCAATGCGCACTCTGTTTACCGTTTCAGGTAATACGGGACCGGCATCATTGCCCCATTCTCGGCGAATATAGGTAAGGATAGCAGCGATTTCTTCATCCTCGAGGGTGCCCATCGGAGGCATGATCATTTCACTCTGCATACCGTGGAGTACGATACGTATCAACACTTCTTCCCGATTGTTCACCCATTGTGAGTTTTGCAATGATGCCGCCATACCTTCCATTCCGCTGCCATCCACCTGGTGACAATCTGCGCAGTGGTTAAGAAAGGTCAGCCTGCCTCTCTCGGTAGCATTGATTCCCGTATAAACTTCACTTTCGGCCTGCTCAAGGGCCGGATCATCAGCCAGCATTTGCACATGTCTGTCTGCTTCAGGATGGCCCAAATGCGATGATACTGCCACAAGTGCAGTCGTTCTGAAATCCGAATTACTCCACAAATTGTCAATCATTGTTAGAAGTGATTGCGGTACCTGTTCCACAGGAGGCCCTTGTGAGAGGCCGGCTTCTGCTCCAGCCAACAGTTCATGAATGTAAGAGTCGTTGGGAGCAAGGTTAAAAAGTGCTGCCAGGTATTCAAGATTTCTGTCACTGATTTCAGGTGTGTAATTGGTTTGCCAGGAAGTGTAATCCCCTTTTCCATCGGGCATCCTGCTGCGTGGATGGTAAGCATAGTCCATCCAGTTGTCGTAGGGATCGATACGTGAATATGAGGGATTGTCACCCCTTTCGGCAGCAAAACGCTGAGCAATGCGATGAGCCAAATGTTTTCTGAAGATGGGTGTATGCCATACCTGTGGGTCTTCAAGGAATTTTATAACTTCATCGGTGTCTGATGTAATCTTATCCTCAAGCGCCCACCAGATAAGAAGGGGTATCTGTTTGTCATTCACATCCCCGGTATGTCTCAACAGTTCTCGCAGTATGGGGAGGGCATCTTTAGGAGGAAGTCGCTTGCTCGTGGAAGCCAGTTGACTTCTGACTTCAGCACTGCTTTCACTACCGGCGAGCTGCACCAGCTGTTCACGAATCTGCGGGTTGATCGAACCCGTGTCTCCGATGAGACGGACAGTCCAGTAGCGTACATATTCATCGGAATGATCGAGTAGTTCCAGTGCCCAGTCGGAATCAATACCTTCGATCAGATTCACCGTCCAGAGTGCTTCCAGGGCAATCTGCCCGATCTGTTTTTGAACCTTTTGCCGTAAAGAAACGGCAACTGAAGGTTCAGCTCTTTCACCCAAAATCCGGCGTGCTTGTGCCCGATACCATTTTCGATCATCCGATAAAAGGTCGATGAGTTCTTGACTGCTTCGTTCTGCCAGGTTGAACGGTACAGCGGGCGTATAATCAGTCGGTTTCAGACGCCAGATTCGTCCACAGGATTTGTCCCAGGTGTCTACGGGCTGGACGTGATTCATGCGAATATCGCACCAGTCGGCAAAGTAGATGGCACCATCCGGGCCCACTTTGGTATCAACCGGCCGGAACCCCCGGTCGGGTGTGGTTACCAGTGAATCAGTATCAATGGTTCGGAATGTAGAACCGTCGGCAATTATTTGAGAGGCTTGCACCCGGTTGGTCAGCGACATGCCCGAAATTAACTGTCCCTCATATTCGGGTAACCGGCCTTCTTCGTAAATGACAAATGTCATGGAGAACCTTGGATTATACCCATCATGTTCCATGTGATTAAAATAACCAAATGAGTAGGGGTTCTTAAGAGGACCGTGTTTTGCCCAACCTTTAACGTATCTGCCTCCCTGAACCCAATGAAGGCCCCGCGTACCACCATAGTTGGTGCCTGAAAAAGCACGTCCCTTGCTGTCAAAATCGAGCGTCCATGGATTGCCGCCGCCTTCCGAAAATAGTTCAAAGTCGTGTGATTCGGGATGATAACGCCAGACTGCCTGGCCGAGAAATGAAACACCCTTCACTTCTGCTGTACTGGTACTGCCGTGGACACCGTATATCCAGCCGTCAGGTCCAAGGGTTAGAGAGTTTGCCAGCGAGTGGGTATCTTCAAGCCCGAATCCCTCGAGATGAACTTCCGGATCACCGTCAGGAAGACCGTCACCGGTTCGGTCCGGATAAAACAGCAGGTAAGGCGGGTTCATAACCCATACTCCTCCATGTGCAATCAATACACTGGTTGTGATATTCAGGCCGGTGATCACATCCATGTGAGAGTCGAACTGCCCATCCCCATTGGTATCCTCCAGAACGGTAATCTTATCGGCGCCAGGAACATGACCGGGTGGTGGCTGGGGAACACCATCAAATCCTGCACGAAGATACTGGTCATAATAATTGATGGTAATTCCGGCTGGAAACGGATATTGAATGTACTGGACAACCCATAACCGTCCCCGTTCGTCGAAGTGCATATCAATTGGCTGTCGGATCAACGGTTCGGAAGCGACAAGTTCCAGATCAAGACCATCGATAACTTCAAACTTGCGAAGGGATTCTCCAGGATTCAGTGTTTCATCTTCCCCGACCCAGTCGATAAGCCTTTGTCCGCCTTTCTCCATGTACACTTTAACAAACTCTTCGACTTCGGGTGTGAACGGCCAGGAATCAGTTGTTGAAGAATCCGATTGACATCCGATAAATGATCCGGTGATGAAACAAGTAATGAAATACAACCAATTTCTATCCATTAATCATCCAATTCTATATGTTGATTTGTTACTTTCCAGTGGCACTACCACTCAATTGGTATTGAAAAAAGTCTATCTAAATGATTAAAAATTAATTCTTTGCGCATTTAGTGATTTTTGCGGTAAATACTTAGTGTCATGTCAGCCAAACTTATGCAGGACTCCCGACATCTTGCCGGGATTCATTTTACTCCTGGCTGCTTTAAAAAATATGCAGACAGCTATGTCTATATACATATTTTTCACATTACCAGGAGCAGAAATACCTTCGACTTACCCCGCAACGCTTGGTTGACACGACACTGGTGCGTGAAATAATTTAATTTATAAATTATATGGTAGCACTATTAAAGGCACTGTTCAAATTCTCTAATAATTTGAGAAGGGTCAGGTATCAGGTGATTTGACAAGATACTGAAGAGGAACATAACTCTTTTTGGTTTAAACAAACAGTTAAGAAGGCTGTTCATGGCAATTCCATTATGGATTTTATTCTTTTTTTGTGTGATATGTGGACATTATTAAGTTTAAAGTTTATCTACCAAATACTAAAACTGCGATGATCATTTCCTGAATCACAGGAACAGGTTCTTTAATGATTCATTCAGGTAATAATTACAGTTATTAATACTTTAGTATTCCATATGATGAATCCCCGTTCTATTTCCCGCCGAAAATTTATAGCCGGTTCTGCTTTTCTGTTGTCCGGATCTGCATGGAAACTTTTTGACAACCTGTTGCCCGGGTCTGATCAGGAACCTATAATCGATATTCACCAGCATACTGATTACCATGGCCGGAACCATGATCAATTGCTTGCACATCAACGGACCCTGGGAATTACCCATACCATTTTGTTGCCGGCTGGACGACCCGTAATCAGAGCATCCACCCACAATGGAGCATCCAACGGTCTGGCGGCAGGATGTAGTGGCAATGAGTCGTGTTATAATTTCGCCCGGAAATATCCCGATGAATTTCTATTTGGTGCAAATGAAGTACCCGATCTGCCGGATGCAATCCGGGAAATAGAGAAATATTTAAAAATGGGAGCGAAGGTTATTGGGGAGTCAAAATTTGGTGTGGAATGCGATTCATCTGAAATGAAGCGGATCTATGAACTCGCACAAGAGTATGACGTCCCCGTACTCATGCACTGGCAGCATAACATGTATAACCATGGGTTTGACCGGTTCCATAAAATCCTCGAAAAATATCCGAATGTAAATTTTATCGGACATGCACAAACCTGGTGGGCTAACATTGACAAAAACCATCATGACAAAAGTGATTTATACCCGTCTGGAAAAGTGACTCGGGGTGGTCTGACCGATCAATTACTCAGCAACTATCCCAATATGTACGGAGATTTGTCGGCAGGTTCCGGTTTGAATGCCCTTACCCGGGATGAAGAACATACCAGGGAATTTTTTATTCGGCATCAGGACAAACTTCTTTATGGCAGTGATTGTGCTGACTCGGCCGGGCATGGGCCGGAATGCCAGGGTGCACAGACGATTAAGGCGATCCGCAGGTTGTCGGAAAGTAAAGAAATTGAGCGAAAACTGCTTTTTGAAAATGCAAAAAAATTATTCCGGCTATAACCGTTCAGTTGAAGAGTTTTATTGAAGATCCGAACTGCTACTTACCGGATCTTTCAAGAGATAATTTTATGTGCTTGATACATTAAAAATGAATAGAAACTTTTGTGCTTTTGATCGAATCGCAGAGTTGCCATTTCATTTGCATACCATATCAATGCTCGCAAATAGCAAAATTACATTATAAACTCTATCTCTAATTAAAATAATTAATTATTGGCCATTATCTGATGGTGAGCAATTTCAAAAAAACCCAAATTTTTGTTATCTATTGAAGAGGTGCAGGGTTTATTCCTGATATTGCCGGGATGACCGCCATCTTAACAAGAAGGAGATTTATGTATTAATACACAGAATTAATTGTATGCAATCTGAGGAACAGTTATGGTTGGAACTGAAAAAAGGCAACCGGGATGCATTTGAAATGCTGTTTCACCGCTATTATGAGGATTTATACCGCTATGGCATCAAGTTTTGCGGAAATAAGCATATGGTTGAAGATCAGATACAGAATCTTTATTTAAAAATCTGGATGAGAAAAAAGCGGCTTGGCGATGTCAAAGGAATTAAAACCTATTTATGGACCGCTTTGCGAAGAGAATTGATCACAGCAATGAAGAAGAGAGATAAAAGGCGAAAACCTCATCAAATAAAGTATGATAACGATTCATTTTCCCTGCCTGTTGAAGATATTATCATAAAAAAGGAACAGGAGAGATTTAAGAAAACCGAACTGAAAAAAGTGATTGATACATTATCACCCAGACAAAAGGAGATTTTGTATTTGAGGTTTTATGAGGGGATGAGTTATGATGAGATAGAGGATATCATGTCTGTCAATTACCAGGTTGCCAGAAACTACTTGAGCCAATGCCTGAAAACCATCAAGGATAATATCAATGAAAATATATCGTCAAAATCATCGGTATAATCAATAAAAACCTGTTCAGTCCTGTCAAATCTCTTGCCTTTCTCTTATCAGGAGGCTTTTTAAATCACTTCGTGTTAAAAAAATGAGCGTCATTTTGCCTCCTGACAGCTGTCGGGACGTTACCGGGTTTTCAAAACCCTCACATCCTGAATACGTTCGGGATGCTGCGAAATTGAAAACCCTCAGGGCTTGATCTAAACATAAATCGCTGCCGTGTTTAGAAAATAAGCCTGGTTTTGCAAATCCTCCATATTACTTTGTCGGATGAAAATTCCAGAAAATTCATCCCAAAAAAAAATATCAGAAAAAAAATCATTTTTATTTCATTACAAATCCTATCCGGCTTCGTCTATTTAGGTAAAGTAAGAAAGTACAATAAAAAGCTGAGAACAATTTGTCGTTAAAAAAACAATACAACATAGATGAATTAATCGCTTCCTCATCTTTTAAAAGATGGGTACGTGGTGAAGCCCCGGAAGAGGATCGAGAATATTGGGACCGCTGGGTGAAGAGTGATCCTGAAAATCGTGCCCTTTTTAAAAAAGCCCAGGAAATTATAACCGGTTTTGCCATCAGGCCGGGTGAAACCCGGTCATCCGGACAGGCATGGAAACCGATACAGGACAGGCTTGCAGGAGAAAAAAATAACCTGAGTCGTTTTCACAAAGTTCGAAAAGGATTTCAGGAAAACCGTATCAGATGGGCCGTCCGAATTGCAGCCACTTTCCTGTTGATTGCCGTTTCAAGTTACATGGTTACCTATTTTTATCAACCACCCGCCGATCAAACAACAGAAGTCATTGAACAGGAAATTACTACCGAGTATGGTGAGCAGAAGACCGTCAGGCTTAGTGACGGTTCAGAGATCATTCTGAACGGGAATACCAGTGTGACCTATACCATCGATACGGGAAAGCCCGGTTACATAGACCTGTTTCTGGAAGGGGAGGCTTATTTTTCGGTTTCCGGTCATGATGAACAAACAGAGGCAACCTTCCAGGTGAGAACGGAGGAAGGACTTGTAAAAGTGCTGGGAACCCGTTTTGTGGTATCGACTTATAGCAAACAAACCCGGGTAGCAGTGGAAGCCGGCAGCGTATCTGTCAATTTATTGGGGCATTCGGAAGAAACGGTTCTAAATCCGGGCCAGCTCGGGCAACTTGATAGTGAAAACGGTCAGGTTCTGACAGATACTGTGAATATGGAAATCTATACTTCATGGGTCAATGGCCGGCTTTATTTTGAAAACACGCCAATGGAGGAAGTAGCTTCCCGGCTGGAACATACATTTGGCGTGAAGGTCATTATCAGAGATTCAGATTTGAAGGAAAATCGTGTTTCAGGCTCTATAGAAAGTTCCTCGCTTGACATTATTACATCGGCTTTATCCATAATGCTGGATACACCCATACATAAATCAGAGTCGGAAAAAGTGATTTATGTGGGAGATAACGGTGGATAGATTCAATGTATAATCAATCAGACCGTATCGAAACAATCATAAGTAAGCCAGAAGATATCATTGAAATCCGACAAAAAATGATATGAAAATCTCAAACCATAGATACACAATCAGATAATCATGAAACGACAACAATACAAAATCAACTTATTGTATTTCGCTGTTGCATGGATAATCGGGTGTATGATGTTGGTAACCGTGCCGGTTACAGGTCAGACACTGGATGAACGGCTTTATACAACGAATCAGTATCTGAATTATTCAGATGAAAACGCCAATTTTATCTCTCTGAAAGCGGCTCTGGATGCAATAGAAGAGTCTCACAATATCGCTTTTTTCTATAAATATGATCTGATCGAAGACAAGATGCTTAATGAGTCGATTCTGGAATCAGAAAATTTGGCGGATCAATTTGGTATCATATTGGCCACCTTGGGTTTAACTTACCAGAAACATACCGACAGAACCTATTTAATACTTGAGAAGGACGAAGCAGGTTTAACACCGGGCAGTAACGACCAAATGCAGCTTCAGCATAGTGTCAGCGGCCAGGTCACTGATGCACAAACAGGTGAGCCGTTGCCGGGTGT
>SKRC01000199.1 GCA_007118695.1 Balneolaceae bacterium
AGATACGCTGAGTGTAGGTTCAAAACCCTAAACATGTATTTCGCGGCAAGAACTTAACCAGCAGCGTTGTCCGATAATAGTTGAACCACGCCCTCAACACAAATAAATCCAATGTTTTGTCCGGTTAAATTTTATTTATTAGTATGCAGTGTCCGGATATACCGCCGAATAAATTTTATGCTTTTCTGTAAGGAAGTGCTTCTTTTAGGTTCATACTAATAAAAAGCATGAAAAAGAAAAAAACCGCTGACACTGTTAAAAGAAGTGATCCACCGGGACGGGAGGTAATCGGGATGTATATTATGCTCCGAAGCTGCACCTGCAAAATCTCCCTGCAGCTTATCATCCCGATGTCATCTGGCATTCATAAAATGCCTGTACAAAGTTTAAATCAGATAACATCTGTAGCAGCAACCTGTAGCTGAAATAAGTAACTACTAACTGTAACGGTTTGCCCGCCCCTCACGACCCGGCTCAGTTTTCGGCGGTCAGCGTTGACAAATACTCCACAAGATCACGAAGCTGGCGGCGGGTCAGCAGCTCCCCCATGGCAGGCATGCCAGACCCGGCTGGTGGACCCACAAGGGATTGCAAGAGCTGTTCACGGGTAAGCTGCGAGCCGATTTCTGTCAGATCTGACCCGGCAACCCCGCCCTGGCCGCCCACTGCATGACAGCGGGTACATGTGGCCACGGGATGGTTCCGGAATAGCTCTCTTCCGCGATTCGCATTACCTCCTCTCAGCGTTTCCCGATAGTCAGCCAAACTGTCATCCGGTTTCGCCCGCCGGTACTGCTCAAGACGGCCGACTAACCCGGCATCACCGGATTGCTCAGCAGCCAGTATCAGATCCAGGTGAACTTCAGCCATGAGTTTACCGGCCAGCAGCAGATCAAACTGATCATTCAAAATGGAATATGCAGCCTCACTTTGGATCGCCCCCAATCGCTCAAAAGCGATTTGACGCTGGGCAACGGACGCATCTTCCTGCAGGGAGGCCACCAGTAGGTCAAGAACTTCGTCTTCCGGAAGATCCAGGTTCGAGATCATCCTCAAGGCACTCAATCTGACTCTTTCTTCATCATCGTTGAGTGCGGCTGCAAGAGCATCCTGCATCCGGTCGTAATGGAGGCTCTTCAGAGTTCCCAGGGCAGCAATCCTGGCCTCCGCACTTGGATCCGTGGCGAGAAGCTCAACGAGAGCCGAAATGGCAGGTGTAAAATTCAAAGCATCGGCCGCTTCAATAACGGCAATCCTGAAGCGGCTGTCGGATTCCGCAAGAAGATCATCAAACACCAAATCCAGTGCCCTGCACGCCGAATCGCCATTGTTATCAACTCTGCCCCGGTACTGGCCTGTCACACGGTCAAACAGGGAGGGCTCCGGCCAGACCGAAAGCGTATGGAGAGCCTCAAGCCGCAAAGGATCCGGAACATCTTCCCGGAGCGAAAACAGGGCCAGCCTTTGCGCATCCATGTCAGCGCCGTTGTATAAATTGGCATTGACCGAACGGCGAATCAACGCTTCATTATGCACAAAAGGCGTCTCATCAAGCAATTGCGCCAGCTCCGGCAAGCCTTCCGTAATAAACCGGTCGTCATTGATCGCCCGCGCGGCGTTTGCCGCCACAAATTCATCTTCATCCCACAGAAACCGGGCTGCTGCAGGATCACCCAATCGTTTCAGTGCAGCTACCGCAGCGATCCGGACGGCCGCGGACGGGTGATTGTCTAGACCGGCAAGAAAATCAGCATCACCGATACGCCCCAGGGCCACAATCCCGCCATGCCTCAGGTAAAGATCACGATCATTATTTGCCTCAAGCATGTCAACGATCGGCTGAACCGCCGATGTGTACCCGATCCGCCCCAGGGCTTCCGCTGCAAAAAATCGCACACGCGGATGATCGTCGCGAAGGCTTGCCATCATCGATACGGCGGCATGCTCGTACCGCACATCCCCCAATATTTTAAGCGCCTGCGCCCTGACCTCGGAATCCGGATCCTCCAAAAACGGCAGTAACTCCCCTGCGGCTTCCATATCACCGGCCCGCGCAATCTGCCCGATTCCCCAGATTGCATGTATCCGGGCCAATTGATGGCCGCTTCCGGCAATTACAGACAGTAATATATTTCGATCCACACGCTTGGCGAGTTCAAACTGTGCCTTCCGTCTCACGCGCATATCCGCATGTTCCAAAAGCCCAATGAGTTCCTCTGAACCACGGCCGGCAAAATCTTCTGCCAGCAGGTTTTTCGTTTCAACACGCCCGGCAGATCCGGCCCTGCCGGCCACATCCAACTTCCAGATCCGCCCGCGATCTTTTAGCTGCCACCCTTCCACCCAATCCGTCATGTAGAGGGCGCCATCCGGGCCGAAATCAAGCCCTACAGCCAGAATTCCCTGTAAAACACGTTGATCCGATTCAAGCTCGAAAGAGGCTCCATTTTCTTTAAGTGTGAAGGCATGAATTGCCGAGGTTGTGAGTGAACCCAGGAACGACATGGAAAAAAAGTGGTCTTTCCAGTTTTCATCCAGGGCCGATCCCGGATTCCAGGCCAATCCGGCCGGCCCGCTGTGATAGGGAGCGATCGGGGGAAGAATGTGAGCCGACTGCCCCTCGAATCCGGGTTTAAAGTACGCCTCATCCCTCCATACGTTATATTTGTTGTTCAACGGGTCGTGATAAATGTTATTCAGCGGATCCGAATGCTTGCCAAACTGCCAGTGAATGCGCCAGCCGCTGTCCGATCCGTCAACCAGGTGCAATAACCGGGCAAATTCTCCTTCCAGATTTCCCTGATTGTCCACTGCAATCAGGTTTCCATACTTGTCGAATGCAATTTCATGTGTATTTCGAAGCCCGGTTGCAAAAACCTCAAAATTGCTTCCATCCGGTTCGGAGCGAAGAATGGCTCCCTGATCGGGCAGGTGCCACCGTTTCCCATTGCCGTCTGTAACATCCAAACCAATGTCACCAATCGCCCAGTAAATGCGCCCGTCAGGCCCCACAGTCAGGCCCGACATCCCGTGGCCGGTGTACCCGATGCGCACATTATATCCATGACTTATGGATTCTTTTGCATCGGCCATTCCGTTATGATTGGTATCGCTGATCCTCCACATATCCGGGCCCACCCCGAGAAAGACCTCGCTGTCATGCCAGGCAACAGCCCCGGCGACATCCGTAATTTCTTCGTGAAAATCACGGATAAATAACTGCCCCTGGTTGGCCCGTCCATTGCCCGTCAGATCTTCGAGCCGCCATACCTCCTCTTTTCTGACGGCAAGATCCCGCCAGTCGTGAAAACCGTCTTCATTATAATCCGTAATCCAGGTATTCTCATCGCTCCGTTCCGGCGACAAATCGGTGTGCAGAAAATTTCTGCGCTCTTCGACCGTGTTCAGCTTTAACGTTTCCATCAGCCAGTGTCCAGGCGCATCGCGAATATCGATCTCCGAACCCCGGCTTCGATTCGTCACCGTCACCCACGCTCTTCCATATGGATCCATATCCAAAGCAATCGGATCACCCAGGAAGGTTTCGGATGCCCAAAGTGAAACTTCAAGGCCATCAGCCGGACGGGCTGATACTTCTTGTTCAATACGGCTTGCTTCCAGCCCGGCCTCTTCATCCGTTAGTGAGATGATCTCAGGCTCAGGAAGGCTTTGCGTGCATCCCACAAGGCAGGTGATTACAAATAAAATCCCAGTAAGTCTTTCTTGGCACTTCAGGCCGGGAAGGTTTGATATCGTCATAGACAGCTTCATTCGTCTCAGCATCATCCGTTTAATTTTGCGGGGGAACATGATTGTGAATTGATTCACCCATTATAAAAGAAATACGGTAGCAACCAATCATTAACATCAAATTTTTGGCGGGACTGATTCTTTTTGATGCAAATAGAAAACCCCGAAGCTTTTCCAGGCTCAAGTTAAGATTTGCGACGGATCTATTGGGGATGAATAGATGTTAATCCGGCTACGGAATTCTATTACCAAAGAAACTGCAAAAAATGATTTCTACTGCTAAGCTTACTTATTGAATCGCATTACGTTTAATGACATGTGATATACTTGAAATGATGCGTCCTTATTTTCCGATTTTCCGGCATTGTTATTTTTTGGCCACATAAAAACTGCCGGCCCCAGGCCCGGTACTTTTTCGAAATTCTGAAATAATAGGTACGTTAAATCACAGACACACCACGAGTGAATCCTCTTGAGTTAAACCAGGGACCCATTATGAATGAGCTGCTGAAAAATATTAAACCCGAGCGTCCCGAACCCATCCTGTTGAAACACAAGCCGTATTCCGTCAATAAAAAAACCGACCGGAAAAAGGTGGCGGAGAAATTGCTCTCCGGCAGCTACGCCCTGGTTGAAGACAAATTCCCGACCGGCCTGGCTGTCCTGGCGGAATTGAAGAAAACCCTGTTTGGGAAAAAATCGAAGGAAGATTTCAAAGCCTACAGGGAAAAACGCACCGAGTACCACCATGCATCCAACAACCTGCTGGTTCCCATCAGAAAAAACAAAATTGCCCTGCCCAAGGCCCCGGAAACCGGCTGGCTGGAAAAACTCTATCCCGATATCAGTGATTTCTACCTTTCCTTTCCTCAGGTTCAGGGGCTCAACAGCGCCTGGCAGTGGTACATCAGGGGTATAAAATATCCCGGCCTCAAGAAGAAGCTTTACCCCTGGTACGGCACCTATTTTCCCACCCGGTATGATCATCTGATATCGTTCGACAAGTGGTTGAAAAATTATTCCGGCAGAAAATCCACCGCGATTGATATGGGCACCGGGTGCGGAGTCCTTGCATTCAAGCTTTTAAACCGGGGTTTTGAAAAGGTAATCGCTGCCGATATCAACCCGAATGCGGTTATATCGGTCATGGAGAATGCCGAAAAACTCGGCCTTGCCGGCCGACTGGATGTCAGGCAGTCCGACCTGTTTGAACATTGTGATGAGAAAGCCGATTTGATCGTATTTAACCCGCCGTGGCTCCCCGCCCAGCAAGATGTATCCGGCCTGGACAGTGCGATTTACTATGAGTCGGGGCTGTTTGAACGGTTTTTTGAGCAGGCGGGCAACTACCTGTACGAGAATGGCACATTGCTGCTGCTCTTCTCCAACCTTGCGCGCACCGCCGGCATCGGGGACACTCACCCGGTTGAAGAAGAGCTGGAAAAACACAATCGGTACAGAAAAGTCCGGCTCATTAAACGGAAAGTGTCCAAACCATCGCGGAAAACCAAACGAAGGGACCACCGGAAGGATGAATATGTGGAACTGTGGGAATTAGCACTTATATAATTTTATGTGAATGCCTTGCCCGGAACTTATAAAGAAGATATTGATGAACTCAAGCCCGCATTTCTTAATGAAAAATAGAATATCATAGTCTACATCAGATAACATTTTAGACAACAATTTTTTTGACTCGTGTTTTAACGAACTGTATTACTCCGGTTCGCTTACTCACCGGTAGTGATAGCACTTTCTATGTTGAAGATATCAGCGATTTTCCGGATGGTCTGGGCGTGATGGCCCACCCCCAGGGCAAAGTGGTGGGTTGGCCCTTCAGCTACCCATTTTTTCAGGAATGTTTTAACATCCGGCTGGAAATAACCCCGTGTATTGGTATTCCCGGTCGGTGGAACAGGCCCGTGCACCGACTCCCCTTCTGCCAGTACAAATTTAAGTCTACCCGCTCCGGTCTGGCCGATACTTAAAATCGTAATCGGGCCTTCCTTGATTTTGAACTCCACACTGGCGCCGGATCCGGGTTTCCCGTGATATTTGGTGAGACTCCGCAAAACGGGTTTACTGTCGGCTATATTAATATGATGGGGACCGTCGTGGCCAACCAGAACAAATCCCTCATTAAAATCGATGGGATGGAATTCGGCAAAACTCCCTCCGATGTCCAGCCTGTCCATTATAAACATGGCAATGAGCGTTTTTAAATCCGACTCCCCGCACATGGGAAAACCGGCAGCTGTCAGCAGGGAATTGCCAACTGTAAGATTGGTAACGAGCTGGCGCATCTCGCAACCCTGCTCTGCCTCATAATAGTAGGCCAGCCCATCGAGATCTTTCGCAGCTATAAACTTCTCCAGGGCAACGGCTGCTTTCGCTGCCAGGCGCAGATCTTCCTGTTTTAATTTTTGGGTCACCGGATCGGATTTTGGATCGGGTGTATCAAACATGGCCAGAATTTCCGCTTCTTTTTCCTTTATTTCCCGGTCTGATACGGTTCTGTACTGACTCAACAAGTCGTCCGGTTCGGTTTGAACGATATGACAACCGAATGCCGCAGTCAGAGCGGTAGGGTCGGAATGCATATCCAGCATCGATTCAAGCACATGGCCAAAATGGCCGATGCGGGCATTCCTGAGGTCGTGCAGCACCTTTGCAATATTGCACCACTCTTCGATTTCAGCATCCGCATCCGGGTCGTCGTACAGTGTACCGATGATCACTTCAGGGGGAGGTTTCCCCATCCGGATGGCCACACCGATGAATTCCGGCACGGCACAAAAATCATCATTCAAAAGCTGCATATAGGTGGAGGCTTTGGAATAATCGAGCGCTTTCTGCGGCTGAAGGGCGACCAAAACAATGGGTATATCTATTTCACGGATAATTTTTCCGAATGTAGATGACGTGGCATAAGTCACCATATCACAAAAGATCAGATCCAGGCCGGCGGCTTTCAATTCAGGAACCAGGCCATAGGCCCCATGCGCATCATCGATCAATCCAAAGTTTATAACCTCCACTCCATGTTTTTCAACCTTCCCGATGAAAACGTCCAGTTTCCGGTGCATTTCGTCCTGAAGACCTTCAAATTGTGGCCAATAAGCCTGATGACCCACACCGAAAACTCCGATCCGGGCGCTGCGCGCTTTTCTTCGTTCAATTCTCATAGTGCTTTGCTATTGTAAAAGTATCCTTCCAGTTGTTCAATTGCAGGGTATTGAAAATACCGGCTGGCTATCCATCCGGCCACTAACGTTACCCCGATGGTAAACAAACCGTAATACCAGTGTGGAACTTCGGTTTGTGTCCATACAATTGCCAGTGACAATCCACCGGCAGCCAGCCCAATCAGGGCTCCACCAGCGTTTGCCCTGCGGGTAAACATACCCAGTAAATAGATCCCAAGCAGCAACCCGAGGAAAGTACCTGCAATTTTGGAGATCATATCAATCACATGTTCACCAATGTAAGGCACTAGCAGGGAGGTGATCACGATCAGCAGGCCAAGAACGATGGTGATGATCCGGCTGATGCCCACACCCGGCTTTTTATCCCGTTCAGGCAGCCAATCTTTTACAATAACTGCAGTCATACTGTTTATGCCACTGTCTATTGTACTCATACCGGCAGCAAACAGTCCGGCCATCAGTAAACCTGTCAGGCCGGCCACCGGCATTTCGGCAGCCAAAAAATAGGGCAATAACTGATCCTGGTTTGGAATATCGGGGAAACCACCCTGCTGGGAATAAAAAACAAACAGTGCCGTACCCACCAGGAAAAATATCAGGGATACAACTGGTGCAATGGCTGCATTGATGAGCAGTGACCGCCTGGCCTGATCCAGATTTTCCAGAGATAAATACCTTTGCACAGTGATCTGGGAAGCGGTATAGCCGGGCAGATACATGAACAATCCAAATCCGGCGGCAGCCCAGAAACTGGATCTTTCCGTCAACTCGAACTGCATATTGGCCATCTGTAGTTTATCATGGTCCCTGCCGAATTCAAGAATTGCAAAAAAATCGCCGCTTACCATATTGACAACAATAATCAGAACGATCAGCATACCACCACCGAGCGTAACCGACTGAAGGAGGTCGGTCCACACAACCGCCTCATAACCACCCAATACCGTATAGAATGTTGCGAAAATCCCTATGCCAACCAGAACCCACAGAAATTGATCATGACTTAATCCCAACGTTGCCTGTATGATAATACCAACAGCATACAGCATACTTCCCATCCAGCCGATCGCATATGCACCAAACAATAGTGTACCCAGCTTTCGAATACTGTTATTGTAACGGATACCCAGGTATTCATAGACGGATGTGATTTTCAGGCGCAAAAAAAGCGGGACAAACAGGTACCACAGTATCGGGGTGATGACGAAAGGTATAAACAGAATAGCCGTGAGCAGGTGATAATCTGCGTATGCTCCTTCCCGCGGCAGCATCACAAACGAGATCGAGCTGAATGCCGTGGCGAAGATGGATGTGCCCACGGCGATCCAGTTCATTTTCCGGCCTCCCAAAAAATAATCTTCATTGGTTGTCTGGAAGCGGGAAAACCAGAAACCGATCCCCAAAACAATAACGATATAGACAATAAAAATCAGCCAGTCGAACGACCCTATATTTGTATCCACTTAAATGATCCCAATGTCGGGGTTAAATATTGGGTACTTTTTTATTCTGATGACGGAAAAGTACCTTTTTCGTAGTCCAATTTGCACTTCTGATTTATCAATTACAATAAGTGGTTGATGGAGACCCTGTGTGGAGTTTGGGTGAGTGGTCAGCGCTCACTCCCGACGGCGCGAAATTTGTGAGCAAGGCCGATCAGAAGCCATTGATCATTTGAATGAGTCCATTGACGATGGAATTTTCCGCACCTTCTTTTGCCCGTGAAACCATTATTTCATAACCAGGCCTCTCATAGGCTTGATCATCAGGCAGGTAACCGCTTGCCCCATTGCAATGGGTAATCATAATGGAATGCTTAAAAGGTGATTCATTTTTAAAACGCTTCCCGATTCCGGTGAGCACCTCTCCCGACACACATCCAAACGCCAAATGACCAACCATAAGCAGCGATAGGCGTACATCAAGCGGATCGGCATCAATAAACTCATACTCACCGTCAGGATTATAGGCATTCGGTTCTTTCCCCGGTATGGAAACTACTTTCTGTTCCCCCCGAATGCTTGCACGGCTCGTCATTCTTGCAATGTTTTCCGAAACAGCAATGACCTCCTCTCCCAATATTTGCCCTAAAACAGTCATATGTTGAACCCTGCCGCTATTGGGGTTCTCCAGAACTGCATAAATAGGGTTCTGGTCACCGGCCGCGCCACTGGTCCATGGAACGACAACGTTGTCCCCATAATGTTTTTCGACCATGCGGGATGTGGCCCCGGGCAGGTCGGCAGTAACACGCAGGTTACCAGGCCCGCCAACAACGCCATGAACCGCATAGTTGACCAAAATAGCAATGGGATTGCCATCCAGATCTTCAAATTTCACTACATCAACGGTTTTGTCGGAGGGGCCGTCCGGGTTCTGACCCAGCCAGTATCCACCGGCACCCATCCGTGCAACCCGGTTGATATTTACATTTGCCGTACCCTTACCGGCTCCTATTTTGGCCGGCTGCAATGAAGCCAGTGCATACTTTACGCTCTGTACTATTTTGTCGGCGACCTCATTGGTGTATTCTTTAAGCTTTCCCTCTATATCTTCGTTGCGAAAGAGTGCGGGTGCGCCATGGGTATGTGTGGCTGCCAACACAATGTGCCGGCGGGGAATTCCTGTCTCCTTCTCAATTCTTTTTGATAATCTTTCCCACATCAAATCAGTTGTAAAAAGGAGATCTCCAACAATTATGGCAGCACGGTCCCTGCCGTCGTCCACAACAATGGTTCGGTAATAAAGGGAATCGAGGATACCGGTGAATCCATCCGTACGCCCCCCGTAACCGGCCAGCTGGAAAGCGGCATCTGCCGGCGGAGTGATATTGATACGTGCAGCACCTGCCTGAAGTTCACCTGCAGACTGTGCATGGATCGTTTCCGAAAATAACAGGAAGGGAAGGGATAAAACAAACAACAGATAACAAAAACGGGTTGGGATTATGGTATTCATTTCGCACCGGGATTATGGTTAAACAAAGCAAGTCCGTTTACATATTGTTGTTTGGCAACAGAACCGGATGAACTGAGTTGTCATTGCAATAATTTATGTACCGTTTCTATTATTAAATCTTCAATTGCTTCGACAAAGCGGGAAGGCCGGTCATAGGAATACATGGAAGAATCAACCTCATAACCACCTTCGCGGATTACACGTCGTGAAGCGATGTAGGAGGGTACATCGTTCGCATATGCCGTCACCCATAATTGCTCATTTTCCAGCTCCTTTTTCAGCCGTAAAGAATAATCAACCACAACTTCACCGGCCAAAAATACCATAGTTAAATCATCACCAAATTTCCAGGTTTGGATGGGATAGGAAAGACTTTCAGGGATTGATTCGCCCCGGGCTATTCGTTCAAGGGCCAAACGGGCATAGTAACCCTTTGCCCCTGCATCATTCGTTTGCTCAATCAGTTCATCAACATTTGGTACATGTGCAAACGGTAATTCAATTTCTTGATATCGCCCGACAGGTGCCTGGGTCAATTGTTGTAATGAACCGGATAATAGCTGATCCACTTCATCTGCAATTTCCCGGGCGTGATTTTGAGTATGCTCTAATTCCGTACGTGGCTCGGGATTTGCATCTCCACCAGCACCAATAGAAACCAGGGCAATGGCCCCCGGATAATTCTGTTCAAGCAACCTTTGCGTCTCTCCAATCCAGTCATTGTGAATTTTATTAATATTAGGCCCCAGGGTCGTTCCATGACAGGCATAATTGATCAACAACGCCCTGATTACACCTTCTCGATCTGTTATTTTTAACAGCGGCAAAGCGTGATCAACCGGCCCTTCCGGATTTATTCCAAACCCCGTCCACACATTATTTTGTATGACTCTACGGTTGACTGCAAATCCCACCTCTCCCTGACCACGGTAAACTAATGAAGGTTTACGATCATCTAATGCTGCCATTGCGACTTCTTCGAGTTTATCAATTAGTTTATCAAGGTTTTGAACAATACGTCCTAATTGATCTGTTGGCAGCGGAGCCCCAAAATGATTAAGAAGAATGCCTATTTCGGGGCCTGTATGTGTATGACTCGACGATATAACCAAATGAGAGGGGTTAAATCCAATCCTCTTTGATAAACGTTCTCTTAATTCAGCAGTAGCATGACCGGGAATACCTATAAGATCTACAGTAATAAACAGTGATGGGTCTTGAGAGTCATTCCCAAATGCTAATGCTTTGGCTTCCAAATGTTGCAAGATTCCATCTGACTCCGTTTGACGGCTGCCATAACCAGCCAATCGAATCGGACCTTCAGGAGTGATATCAACCCGGGCTACACCGACTTCTATAGTACCGATATCATTGCTTACCGATACAATTTCAGATTTGACTGTTTGACAGCTTCCTGCAAACAAGAAAAAAATGCAGCATAAAAGTAAATAAATGCCATTGCCGGAAAGTTTTTTCATTCTGATTAATTCAATCAACCACCCGTACTTGTTAAACCCAAAATTGTCAACCTTCCAGTTGAGCCTTGATCTTGCCGGCATTGTTTTGAATTTTCCTGATAGAGGCGGCGATATCATCCATATCGGATCTGTCTCCAAGCAGCAATCTCTGAAAAAACCACATCGCTTCTTCATTACATAAGCGGTCATTTTCCGGACAGTGGTTTCTCTCATTGTACGCATCGATATCGAGCATGCTCTCGGGATACATCTTTTTAAAACTTTTCGACTGAAAGGCGTGATTCAGATATGGCATCTTATTTAAAGGCGTATATCCGGTTGAAACGGGGACTCCTTCTGCTGCAAGTGCTCTGCCGAAACCTGCTTTTGTCAGGCCCTGAAATTCTTCTTTTTTGTACCGGAATAGAAAAAGATGGTAAGATACCCTGGTTACGTTATCATACAATTTGTATGGTATGATCCCGGGAATTTCTTCCAGTTGTGATTTCAAATAATCGGCATTCCTGCTGCGTATAACTGTCTGCTCCTCAAATCGCTTCAATTGAGCCAGGCCGATGGCTGCCTGGTATTCCGACATGCGCAGCTTGGTTCCCAATCTTTGGGTACCCGAACCCGGCTCACCGGTGATCGACCCGTAAGGATTGCCAAAATTGTGATAAGAGTAACATTTATCCATAAATTCATCGTCATCACTAACGATAGCCCCTCCTTCACCGATGGGAATATTCTTGCTATTCTGAAAACTGTAACATCCGCCATGGCCAATAGTCCCGACTTGCTTGTGATTGATCTCCGACAACCAGGCCTGGCAGGCATCCTCCAATACAACAAGATCATGTTTTTCCGCAATTTCCATGACCCGATCCATATCGGCAGGACATCCTCCTATATGCACCGGCATAATAGCACGGGTACGGGAAGTAATTTGATCTTCTATTTTATCAACATCGATTTGAAATGTCTCCGGATCGGTATCCACAAAAATGGGCATCGCCCCGTTTATTAAGATCGACTGGGGGCAGGCTATAAACGTATAGGGAGGAAGAATCACTTCATCACCGCCTCCGACATCCAGATTGGCCAGGCCGCATACCAATGCATTTGTACCGTTCACAGTAGTTACACAGCGTTTTGATCCAACCGTTTTTGCCCACACCTCTTCAAATTCGGCCACTGTTCCGGAGCGGGACCAAACTCCGCTCCGCATCACTTCCAATAGCCGCTCTTCATCTGATTCAGGCTTCCATTGAGGCCATTCCGGCCAGTCATTAGAACGAACTGCCTGCCCACCCAGAATTGCCGGGTCATTGGCTTTACTAACATAGCTTGCGAGCAGCGACGGAGCAACACTCATTGAAAGAACCGCACCGGCACCGGCCATTGAATTTCGTTTGATAAATTCGCGTCTTGAATAATTTTTATTTTGGTTTTTCATAATTCAAATTAGATGAATTGGAACGCTAATGACATGGATTTAATCCATTTTCCCATACCTGTATTCACTCGTTCCTTGTTCGAATAAATTGCCTTGTAACTATAATACAAACTTGTGATTAACATCGCAATTGACAAAAAAAGCCCCCGGTTTTCCGGGAGCTTTCTTTAATTGTTAGAATATCCTGCCTGCAGCTAATTGTATCCCGGATTCTGTTCCAGGGCATCCGATTCGGTAATTTCACGCTGCGGGATCGGAAAGAGTGCATGATGCGGCTGCACATCCAGGTTTACGGTTAGATTCTGGGTACGATCAATCGTTGCAAGCTCGGTCATAAATCTTCCGGTTCTCACCAGGTCAGGCCATCTTTCGTTTTCCAGGGCCAATTCGAGCTGCCGCTCAAGAAGGAGCACATCTAGAAAATCATCCTCTGAGCCGATATCGGCGGTCGTGTAATTGAAGTCGGAGTTACCGTATGCCCGTTCACGAATCATGTTGATGTAATCAACAGCACCCTCCGGGTCATTGGTATAGTAGAGTGCTTCTGCCTTAAGCAGGAGCACTTCTGCCAGGCGGATCACATGCAGGTCAAGCCCTGAGGTGTTCCGGCCGATATGAGGAACGAGAAACTTGCTTGGATAAGGCCGCCAAACCGGTTCATCCGTTGAGCCGGGTTGCCGCCAGGTCTCTGTGATTGTGACATCCTTTCTGGAATCTTCTTCATCGAACTTCTGATGCAGCTGCCAGGAGAGATCGGCAATCTGCATTCCGAGATCCGCATATCCTTCTACTCCGAAATAAGGGATAAAGTCAGAAGGAAGTATATTCCCATTTTGATTGATGATATACTTCAGAGTAAAGATCCCTTCGTCATGATCTTCATTCTCCAGAGAATAAATATCACCAAAGTCATCCAGTATCATGTAGTCCATAGCCTCTACCTGGTTCAGGTAAGTAAGTGCCGTCTCATAGTCTTCCAGGTACACATAGATTTTTCCAAGAAGGGCCGCAGCAGCACCTGTTGTCGCCCTGCCGGATTCGATCCCCCCTTTTCCGGGCAGGTTGGAAAGTGCGAATTCCAGGTCACTGATAATCAGATCGTAGATTCTTTCGGCACTGGCACGTGGCATTTGTTTTGCTTCTTCAATAGTAACCCGGCTTGTTATTTCCGGGACTCCGCCAAAGGCACGCACCAAGTCGAAATAGATAAGAGCTCGCAAAAACCGTGCTTCCCCTTCAATGCGTTGACGGACCGATCCCGGCATATCTTCCGGTTTATCCAGATTTAGAAGTACGGAATTAGCCCGGAATATACCGTTGTAATTTTGCTGCCAAAAGGATGCAAAAATACCATTATCGGGATGGAATGCAATCTGATCGATCTGCAATAGTCCTCCGATGTGATCGTATTCCGACTTGTGTATATGATCCGTTGGCGCTTCAAACAGCAGCCAGTTCCGCGGGTATCGCTGTTGATAGCTGTTATAGGTTCCAAGAATCGCCCGCTCCAGATCTTCACCGGTCTTAAAGAAATTAGCCTCTGTCAGTGTGGACTCCGGAGTCAGATTGGTTATGCTGTCATGACATGCAGTAAGACCGCACACAATGACTAAAGTTGCTATGAGTAATCTGCTTTTATTCATGATCATGTTCGGTTATACTATTAGAAATTCATGTTTATACCGAACGCAATAGTCCGGTTAATTGGCTCGGAACCGTTGTTCAGGCCCGGAAAACTATTGGGTCCGCTGATCCCATTCGTACGTCCTTCCGGATTATAGGCGTTAAAACCGCTCTTTGTCAGCATAATGGGATTGGTCACAGAGATATAGACGCGTAAATCGTTCACACCCACATTTTGTAACAAACCGGCGGGCAGCGAGTATCCCATGTTGAGGCTTCTCACCGAAAAGAAGGATGCGTCTTCAAGGTAGTAATCACTGCTTCCCACATATTGAAGTACGGCAAGTGAAGCGGCAGGATGGTTCCCGTCACCAGGCTCTTCCGGCGACCACCATTGCCCTTCGGTAATTGGCCGGAGAAAAGCACTGGCTGTTGCGCCCTGGTAAAAAAGGTTTTCATGGTTATACATCATCCCGCCGATGGAGGCCTGCATGACAATACTCAGGTCGAAATCCCTCCAGAAAAAATCATTTACCATCCCCAGCTGGAAATCTGGCATAAAGTTGCCCAGGATCACCCGGTCGTCGTCATTGATGATACCGTCGTTATTGATATCCTCAAACATGACCGTTCCGACCGGCTGTCCCGACATAGTAGCCACCTGAGAAAGCTGTTCTTCGCTCTGGATTACACCAATCATACGATGTCCGTAATAGGAAAACATTGGCTCTCCTTCCCGGAGAATCCACCCCATTCCGCGGCCGTGTTGTACTGTCCTCTCGCTTACACCGCCACCGAGATTGACAACCCTGTTCTGGTTGTTGGTATAGTTGAAGGAGGTAGACCATCGGAAATCATGGGTCTGGATATTCGTTGTACTGACCTCCAGTTCAATACCCCGGTTGTTAATATCACCAACATTGGTCAATGAACTGGTAAATCCGGTAATAGCCGGCGTATTGACATTGTACAACAAATCCTTGGTGGTCTTGTCGTAATAATCCAGGACAAAATTCAAACGGTGTTGAAACAGACTCAACTCAATACCTACATCGTAACTATAGGTTCGTTCCCATCTGAGATTCGGGTTTCCGAATGAATTCTGCCCCTGACCGATTTGGTATATTCCACCCGGTGAGTATGCATAATCACTGATCGTTCCGAGGTATGCAAAATCTCCGATATTGAAATTTCCGGTCACACCATAGCTGGCACGCAGTTTCAATTCATCAATTGCAGTTATATCTGACATAAAATCTTCCTGGGTAATTCTCCAGGCTGCCGAAGCAGACGGGAAATATCCCCATCGGGTATTGGAGCCAAATCGTGAACTTCCATCAGTCCGGAGTGATGCAGAAACCAGGTATTTATCATCATACCCATAATTAATTCTGCTAAAAAAGGAAGCAAGGCCCCATTGTGTTTTATCACTGAATGTGTTACCGGGATTGATCACTGCATTGTTTAAAGTGCGGATCGTTTCATTGGCAAAACTTCCGGTAACAGTACCAATATTGTTTCGCCAGATTCCCTGGTGCTGGAAAGAGGCCCCAAGAAGCCCGGTGAACTCATGGGCGCCTATATTATCAGTATAAGTCAGGATATTCTCATTCAACAGATTGATAAGCCTGTTTCTGGATTCACTGCCGGAAGTCCGGCGATTGGCATTAGCTTCACTTTGAGCAAATCTTTCATTTTCCTGGTATCTGAGCCTTGCACCGATCGAGGATCTCAATTCCAGGTTATCCAGAATATTTGCAGAAATATAAAGTTCACCATTATTGTTAAATATGTGATTGTAATTGTGAGACAGATCAAGCGCTGCCATAGGATTCTGTCCGGCTGATACCGTTACATTCGTCACATAATCCGGGGCCCTGGGGTACCTTCCATCCTCAAATGGCTCCGGAGAAACGAAGGGTGGGAATTTGATCAAATTCTGGATACCGGCACCACCTGGTATTTGTACGTGGCTATATTGTGGGTTCAGCATGAATCCTGCTCTGATATTTTCATTGACATCTACATTAAAGCTGGCCCGCATGGAGTACTGCCTGAAAGAAGTGGACCTGAAGGTTCCCTGCTCATCCCTGAACGTTCCGGAAAGAAAGTAGTTGGTGTTGTCTGAACCACCTGCTATTGACAGATTGTAATTCTGTATCGCTGCCGGATTAAAAAGGAGATCCTCCCAATTGTGATCACCGGATTTAATTGCTTCTTCAGCTGCACCCGGTCGGAAATTGGGGCTTCTTAACGGGCTGTCAAGTGGGAGTGTGTGATCGCCACCTGCATAAAACCAGTCACGGTTTGAATAACGTGCGGTATACATATAGAACTCTTCACCGGGAGATATCCAGTTATCTTCACCATGAAGCATCGGGTCTGCTATACCGTAGTATGTGTTCAGGTTGAAACGCGGAGCCTCACCGGTCCGTCCCTGTTTGGTTGTTACGATGATCACGCCACCGGCGCCTCTGGAACCGTAGATGGCTGCCGAAGATGCATCTTTCAGGACCTCGATCGACTCCACATCGTTCATGTTCACATTATCAAAACTTCCGCCGGCAAAACCGTCGATGACAATCAGCGGAGCATTACTCGCCGAGATGGAACCGGGGCCACGAATGGTAATTTCCGGGGAATCACCTGGACGGTTGCGCGTCTGCGAGATATTCACACCCGCCAGCCGGCCGACCAGTGCCGATTCAGGCCGGCTGAACGGCATCTGATCCATGTTTACGTTCTCAACTTTTGAGACAGCGGCTGTAAGCGAACTCTTCTTTACAGCACTATATCCTATGACGACCATCTCGTCCAGTAAACCTAATACCTGTTCCAGATCGATGTTTAAAATGTATCGGTCACCTACGTTAACACGCCTGTTTTGATAACCGACATAAGTGAAAACAAGGACATCATCATCCGATACTTCAATACTGTATGCGCCATCCACATTGGTCACGGTTCCCCTGGAAGTTCCATCAACAATGATATTTACCCCCGGCATTGTTTCACCGGAATCCGCATCTCTCACCTGCCCCTGAAGCGTTCTCTGGAAATTCTCCTTAATGGTGGGGAAAGTAGGCACAATTATTTTTGGAATAATACCAATCGTTCTGTGCTGAATCTGTTTATAAGCCAGGTCCGTATCTTTCAGAACTACCTGCAGGATATCACTCAAATCGCGTCCCGGATAGAAGACTACATGTTCCGGAATCTTTTTATGATCCAGAAGCTGACTCCTGTACAAAAAATTGATGTCATACTTTTTTTCAAGAACCGAGAGAGTTTCTCTAAGGTCTGTTCCTTTCTCTATCGTGCTGTATTCCGGCGCTTCTGTAAAATTCAGAAGGTTATTTGCCACCTGTGCTGTTGCCAGTTGTGAAACCAACATCAACACGACCGTAAAAAACAATATTTTTGTATGGGTATAATTCATGTTCGACTTCCTTCCGTTTTAGTTATTCATGTTTGATTATTCTATTATAATTTGACTATCAACTCGTTTTATGTCGATATCCAGCACTTCTGCAACCGCATAAATCAGACCATCCAGACTTCTGAAATCCACAGAGCCTGAAATTTTATCATCCAGCAAAGATGGATCTTTGACCTGTACTTCCATTCCATAAGTGTGTTTGATTCGATTTACCAAATGAGACAGAGGAGTATCATCAAAGAATAGCTGCTCTGATATCCAGGAGGTATACACAAGGGGGTTAACTTTTTGTAGTGATATTTCATCATGCTGCCTGCTCCATTCGGCCATGTCACCGGGGGCCAGCTTTACAGGGAAATGATTTTCACTTTCCGGATGAGCAGCAGAAACCTGTACTTCGCCTTCCTGCAAAACCACCCTTGTCCCTTCTCCAAAGGTAGAAACAGTAAACTTTGTCCCAAGAACAGTCGTAATCCCGTCTTCCGTGATAACTTCAAATGTGGGTTGGGTTCGGGTTTCAGAGGGCATGATTGAGAAAAAAGCTTCGCCGCTCACAAGTGTAATCTGCTTGACCGGCTGATGCAGCCAATCGTCTTTATGGGATATGCTTGACCCGGCCGCCAGAATAATTTCCGAGCCGTCCGAAAGAACGATAGACTTCTTTTCACTGTAATCGGTTTTTATGGTATATATGAGTACTTGCTGTTCAGAATCAACATCCGGTACCTGATATACCTGAAGGGCAACAAGCCCGGAGACAGAAAGAATAAGCAGAATAGCTGCGGCCTTAAGAATAAGGGACAGTGTATTTCTTTTTTTCTTTTGAAGCCGGTCGAAATGAAATGCTTTTTGACGAATGGATATCTGCTCCTTTACACGGTTCCAGTCTTCATCTCTGTGACCTGGAAAAGCATCATCAAATGCTATCCCGGTAATCGTTTTCTGCGCCTTCCGTGCCAGGTTTCGATGGGTCTCACTGGACTCTATCCACTCATCCCATTGACGGGTTTCTTCATCATTTGCATGGCCTGTTGCCCACCGGTTGAATGATGGATCATCCAATAATTCGTGTAGTGTAAATTGCGGATCGTTCACGTAATAAAATCTGGTTGTAAAGTCTCGAGGTACTGCGACATACTAGACAATAGGTGGTACATGTCGCATGAACCCTTTACAACCATAGAGCAGGTGCAATCTCAATTGTACTCACCTTATTTAAAAAATTTTTTTACCCGGGAATTTTTTCACGGAAAACTTCCATTTCAGTGCAGGAACGATATTATAGTGTCGTGCCTGCACAATAGGTGTCTTGCCAGTTCAATCGTGTCGTACCAGTATTGTTTTTTTTAACCAGATTTGCATACATCTACCTTGCGACAACCCATTCAGGCGCCTCATGACTGACACGATCCCGGGCATTCATTGAAATGCATTTATAAACACAATACTATTATCCCGGGACATTGTTCGAAGAAATGGGCCAACCCCTGAAAAAGAATCCATCACATGATGTTGCCTGCTCCTTCTTCTTTAAAGTGGGTTTTCATTTTTTGCAAGGCCTTGTAAATATGATTTCGGATGGATTGATTGTTAATGCCAAGGATCTCTTCGATCTCCGCATAACTCATGCCATTGTAATATTTCAGATAGAGTATTTCCCGTTGTCGTTCTGACAAACACTCAAGTGCTTTCCCCAGGATTTTCTTTTTTGATGCCTCAAGTTCGTTTCGGATCAACATTTCTTCCATGGAAGACTGAATAGCAGCAGTTGTTATCTGTTGTAATTTCAGTAAATTATTGATTGATCGATCCCGGCGAAGCATTTTTAAAATTTCACGTCGCAGGGAAGCCAACAAATAGGCCTTAAGAGATCGTATCATGGCCAGGTGTTCTCTTCGCTCCCAAAGCGTAACAAACAACGACTGAATACAATCACGCACCAATTCAGGATTTGAACAAAGTTTAAGCCCATACCCATTCAGATCGTTATAATATCGTTTAAAAATCTGTTCATATGCACAGATCTCTCCCTTTTTTAAAGACTCCCAAAGCTTATTCTCCTCCATTCCTGTTTTTTTAGCATTATTAAATTTACCTGGAGACATGATAATTTACCTGGAGAAATGGAATTTGATAACAATTTCTACGATAAGGGGTCTATTGGTATCATATAACCCATACTTCAAACCAGTTATTCATTTAGTTTATTAAAAATACTAAATGCTGATTAGTTTATACTTTTTTACACATAAAGTTTCCGCGAAGCCATCCCTACAAAGAAGAGTATACATAATTTACTTTATTTTTCATACTTCTGTAATTTGTCTTCGTCTGTCTTTGAATGATCTCCCTTCATATGTAAACAAAGATGTCTTGGAAAGACTTTCTTTCAGCATTAAATTCGATTAAAGCCAGATTCCCGAGTTCTGTTCAAATGAACTGAAATTCTGTTCAATTTGTCATTGTGTATCAGTCTGACGATCTTCAAAGAGTCTATTCGGCCGTTCATGGACTTTATCACATAAACATAAATGGACTTCTCTCGGATTCTACCTCGTGGTGGACACCCTTGGCATCGGATAATACTTCCCAATATCAAGGCGTGTTCGGGACTCTCACCCAATAGGTTCTGTACCATGCAGAGCACACTAAAAAGGAGCATGAAACAATTATGTTCCATGCTCCTGTGAACTGTTTTAATGATGGAAAGTGTTTAACGACGTACTGAATCAGCTATTCCGGTTTTTGATCCCACCAGATTTTGGTATGATTTACATCCGGTCCGCCCAGTTTTTGAATACCGCTTTCGACACCGTCGAGGTTCTGGGAATATTCACTTGTGACAAACGTTAGCCTACTCATTTGACCGTCTTCGGGTATATTAGGATTGCGTGACTCAATGATCGGATACAACCTCGGGTATTTGGTCCTTCTGTATTCAGCGAAAGCCTCTAACCCTTCAGGATACAATGAGAGCCATTTCTGGGTGATGATCTGTTCCAGATTTCTCTCAAAATCCCCTGAATCATCCCAGGCTACAGTGATATCCGATAATGCAGGCAAGTCCCATGAAGGCTCAAAATTCGACGTATAGTCGGCAGGTGTATTTGTACTGCTGATATAGGCATCAATTTCAGCCGGTGTTGCCACGTCCCATTCTTCCATCGAAGCGCGTATGCCGTATTCATACAGCTCCTGAGCACTGCCACCCATTTCCCATCCCCGCAAAGCACCTTCTGCCCTGAGGTGGTAAACTTCAGCCGCACGCATCACTTCAACCGGAGGGTTGCCGCCGCCTCTTGCGGAAGGCAGATAGGGTTGGCCCATGTCTGAAAAGATAAAATTCAGTTCCGGATTTTTGGCGCCCCGGGGCAGGCCGTTTCTTAGTCCCCTGTAGCCACAGGCCCCACATTGGGTTCCATCTTCTTCCATGGTAGCTTCACTGAAAAATGCACCGGTGCGCGGATCTTCATAGCCCTGCAGAATGCTTTGCATGGAGGCACTCATCCTGAATTCACCCCAATTAGTTATTCTGGTGAAGTCGTTCCGGTTATTATCGGTGGTGGCAACAAAAGCATTCTGGGAATTATCTGTCATAACACCACCTGCCACAGCTGCCTCGGCATTAGACCGGGCCAGTTGTTCATCCGCATAGACTACACGCATTGCAAGACGAAGCCTCAGCGAATTCCCATAGGTGATCCAATTATCAATGTCACCACCGAATATGATGTCATTTTGACCAAAGACAGATGTTCCGCGATTCTGTTCAAGAACACCGACTGCATCGTCCAAAACATTGAACAGATCGTTATAGATAGACTCTTGTGAATCATACAGTACAACTCTTTCTCCATTGCCATACTGCGAATAGATGACAGGGCCGAAATAATCCGACAATTGATGATAAATATGTACGGACCATATACTGGCTACGGCATTCTGTACAACCAAGTTGTTTTCTTCGGTAAACTTTAATACAAAGTCCAACGAGCGCAATGAATTCCCATACATGGTTCTCCAGACGCCACCGTTGACCCAGCTGCCAATCTCCTCAAACTGGTCGGAGTCAAAATTTGCAGACGTTGTGGCAAAATATTGAGCATAAAGGTCGGCAAACAGGTTTTTACCTGTTTGAAGCCCTCCGCCGCCACCACGGACACCCCTCCATTGGGCATCTGCAAATGCCTGTCCCAGCAGGGATCCGTCCACCTCACTTGCTACAACCCGGTCAGTCGGAGTGTTTAGCGCATCAAAACCATCCGTGCAACTGACGGTAAGTATAATTAGCATTGCTAACAGACCGAGGCCTGCACACGTGTAATATGTCTTTTTATTTTTATTTTTATTCATAATCAATCGGGTTAAAATCATTTAGATAGAGAATTTATTTAGAAATCGACCTTCAGGTTGGCACCGAACGTTCGCGTAGTGGGAGGGGAGAGCAATTCAAAACCCTCTTCATTTCTGTTTGTACCTGGCATCAGATCCGGATCGATATTATCGGATGCTCTGTAGATGAAAAACAGATTCCTTCCTACCAGCGAAAAATTGATATTCGAGAAGGGCAGGCCTATGGACGCAAGTTTATCGGCTCCGAAATTATAACCAATAGTCAGTTCCCTTACGCGTGTATTGGTTGCATCTTCTACAAATACCTCGCCGACAGGTGCATTCCGGCCACCCACAGCTCTCCAGAATGATTCTGCATCTGTAGTATAGGTATTCGGATTATTAGTCGGTTCGCCGTTACCATCCACCATGACAGCTTCTTCATGAGCCATAAAATTATCGCCGAAGATCAGCCCACCATCGCGGCCCTGGAGCGTTTGTTTGGTCACCCCATCGGCATACATCAGTGCATTCGACATGGATGCAATGCTGCCGCCCTGCCTGTGATCGATCAAAAAGCCGGCTGTAATATTTCTAAAGGAGAAATTGCTGAACACGCTACCCATCCATTTGGGCTCAAAGTTCGCCACAATCACATCACTTTTGGAAGGGGTAAAACGGGGTATACCATTGGATTCAACGATAACCCTTCCCTGATCATCTCTGGCATAACCTCTGGAAGTGACTTCACCGTAGGGTCGACCTTCCACAAGATAGATTTCCCGCAAAAAATCACTACCGATCATAATTCGCTCGAGTTCATCCGAGATTTTGACAACCGTATTGCGGTTACGGTTCCAGTTAAGGGTGGCATCCCAGTTGAATTGCGAGGTTTGTATCGGAGTGGCATTCAGGGAAGCTTCGAAGCCCTTGTTTTGAATATCCCCACCATTTGTAAAAAATGAAGCAGCTCCTGAACCGATCGGCAAGGCTATACTGAATAGCTGATCGACGGTTGTAGTTTCATAGTAAGTTAGATCCAACCCCAGCCTGCCATTAGCGAAACGCATATCCATACCCAATTCGTAAGATGTTGTCCGTTCAGGTCTCAGATTTTCGGCCGGGATAGAACCGGAGATACGCAAGAAACCGGATGCGCCGCCGGGGACGACGTTGGCCGAGCGGCTCAAGGCATATGCCGGGGCTGAACTTCCCACTTCTGCATACGAAGCCCGTACCCTTGCAAAGGAGAAGAATTCAGGAAATGCCGGTATCAGATCGGAAAGCACAGCCGACAACCCGAAAGACGGATAGAAGTACGAACGGCTGTCGGCAGGTAACGTAGAACTCCAGTCGTTACGACCGGTAATGTCCAGAAAGATGGAATTCCTCCAGCCAATTTGCCCGAAAGCGTAGAGGGAATGAACATCCCGGGGTGAGCCTATACTTTGACTGACCGCAATGCTCTGGGTGTTGCTCAATGCAAACAAATTGGGTACAGTAAGGCCCTGGCTTCCGGTATTGGAATTGATTGAACTATTGCGCGCCTGCAACAGGTTGCCGCCGAAATTGGTATTGATGATCCAGTCCTCGGCAATACCCTGTGTATACGACAATAAAAAGTCTACATTCAATTCCCTGCCGTCCGAATTGATCACGTCATACCGGCCATTGTCACCTACAATATAGGTATCGGTATAAAAACGTCTTTCAATTTTTCTGTAAGAACCGTCATAGGCACCCCTGACCATCAGTGAAAGCGCATCAGAAAAATCGTATGTCAATGATGACATAGCAATTACGCGCTCGTCCGAAATATCCGTCAAATTCCGGTTGATCGTCCAGTAGGGGTTAAAGCCTCCGTTTGATCCTGGATTGAAAAAATTCTGGCGCATGTTGCCATTCGCATCTTCATATTCAAAATCACGGTAGTGAACGGTCTGGATGCTCCTTGGCATACGGTAAGCTGCACGGATCGGGTTGGCATACTCGATCCCTTCACCCATCCTGGACGTGGGCGGATTGGCGCGAACGGAACGCATATACGACAGGCGGGCATCCAGATTCAAACCGCTTGCGAGCTCACTGTTCACCCGGATGCTGCCGTTGTTTCTTTGCATGGTATTCCCGGGCACAATCCCCTCTGAATCGGTATAGGTATAGGAAAACGCGACTTGTGCTCTCTCTCCACCCAGATTGGCAGTGATATTGTTGGCCAAATTATACCCTGTCTGAAACACATCACGTACATTATTTGGCTGGGGCGTAAGAGGAACGGTCGTTCCAGCCAGTTCGTGATTAGGGTCAGGAGTCCAAAACGGTACTTGCTGGCCCTCCATTCTCGGTCCAAATGAAAATTCCGAACCTCGTTCATAGATGCCACCTGTTCCTTGACCGTATTCATTCTGGAAGTCAAAAAGTATATTGGGTTCGTTCAGCGTAAAATTGCTGCTGAAGCTTACATCCACCTGTCCCCTCTGAGCCCGGTTCGTAGTGATCACGATAACACCGTTCTGAGCCGCGCTGCCGTAAAGTGCAGCTGCGTTGCCGCCTTTCAAAACATTGATGCTTTCAATTTCATCGGGGCTCAGATGTTGCGGATTACCACGGATGGGTACGCCGTCAAGCACATATAGAGGAGTGCTGCTTCCAGTAAACGAGCGATTGCCCCTGAGGTTTACGCGGGAGGGTGTACCGGGGCCACCACCGGTGTTGACGATGTTCAACCCTGCCACCCGTCCGGTCAGGTTTGTCATCACGTTAGCTTCGCGTGCCCTTGCGATACTTTCCGTATCAACAGTCTGGGTACTGTAAGTCAGGGATTTCACTTCACGCTCAATACCAAACGCCGTTACCACCAGTTCCTGCCCTGAAATAATCTGGGATTGCAGTTCGACATTCACCGTTGTACGTCCGTCTATAGGTACTACCTGAGTTTGATAGCCTATAAAGGAAAATACAAGAGTTTGGGTTAACGAGGAGACATTAAGTTGATAGTTTCCGTCGACGTCGGAAATGGTACCGGTGTTCGTGCCCTGAACAACGATATTAACGCCCGGTACGGATGCTCCGGATTGGGAATCAGTAATAGTTCCCGAAACGGTTTGGTTTTGCTGTGCATGTACATTGGTTGCAAAGAACACGCACCACACGAATAGTGTAAGAAATAATAGGAATTTTTTCATATGATCGGCTAGTGTATTTGTTTGAGAAAGTGCAGCAGAATCTTCTGAATTTAGGATAGAATAACCCCCTTACTTATCTTTTTAAAGCACCAATTATATACACCCGAATACACCCGGTTTTGAACAGTAAAGATATATTATCCGAATTAAAAAGTTTCAGCCTATAAACAGTTTAATTTAATATTCTTGTAATTGCAAATAAAAAAATAATAGAGTCGGATAAACAAATTTTAAGTACTTGCAAATCATTGTATAGCAAGGTAATAGGTACTGTTATAATTCTACCGACTTTAACACGTAATTTGACAGAAATTGCATCATTTAATAATATTCGATATATAATATAATGTATATTCGGCAACTTATTATTTACATTTTATAGATGTTTTTACAAATTTTAAATTCGAAAATTTTTGACCAGTATAATGTAAATTAACGTGTTCGTTTCTTTGAATAATGGGCCAAATCAGTAGATACAACTTATTGCTACACAATACATACATTTTTAATTGTGAGCACTGATTACAGCGATTTCAAAGAGTAATTCTGACCTGATTTCAAGTAATCCGGACATTCCCATTACAGAAGCATTATTTAAATTAACTCCATTTTGAATATCCAGTCTTATGGTATCAGATTTTTTTTAATATCTAATTTCACTTTTATTCTCAGCAACCAGATCAAGTTCGTCAGCTTCTGCATATTCTGCCTCTTCAACAGGTGCTCTCTCACGCCACCAGTTGGCAAGAACAGATCCTGAAATATCCATCCAGGTGCCAAAAATAGCAGGAAACAGACCCATCGTTGCAGCGCGTCCCATCTCTGCAGCTATCCCGGCTGCCATTCCCCCATTCTGCATACCCACTTCAAAGGCAATAGTACGGCTGTCAGTTTTATTCATTTTAAAAAGCCGGCATCCCCAATAGCCCAGTGTATAGCCCGCTGCATTATGAATGACAGCCGCAACAAGAAGCAGAACTCCTATCGTTAGCAGGCTGTCACGGCCTGCGGCAACAATCACAGCAATGATTAATACATTGGCAGCCATTGCGACTACCGGCATGGCATCATGCAACCATTTTGCCTTGCCGCGAAATACCCGGTTAAAAATCAGGCCGGCAATGATGGGCAGTATGATCATATTAAAAATACTGACCATCATGCTGAAGAATTCAATTGGCACCATTTGTCCTGCAAATATTTGCATCAGAAATGGAGTCATAATGGGGGCCATGAGCGTAGCAAATGCAGTTAGCGTAACCGATAAAGCAAGATTTCCTTTGGCTATAAATGCCATCACATTGGAGGCAACCCCGCTGGGTGAGGACCCGATGAGTACAACACCAGCAGCTATTTCTGCCGGAAATCCAAACGAAAGAGCAAGGCTGATTCCCAGAATTGGCATGATTGTAAACTGGCAAGCCAGTCCAATAATAACACCCTTCGGCATTTTAATAACTCCTGCAAAATCCTGGATACTCATGGCGGTTCCCATACCGAACATGATTATTTGGATCAAGGGAACAATGAGTCCTTCTGTGTTATATCCACTGATTTCAGTGATATACTGCGGATAGATCATGGCCAGTGTAGCAGCGGCAATCACCCAAACTGTAAAGGCAAAACTTTTAAGGGTTTTAAATCTCCATATACCGATAAGCAGAAAGGAGAAAAACATAACCACCAATATCCCGACTTCCGTTCTGAAGCCGATGAAAAGCATTATGAAAATCACTCCAAGTAATAATCCTGAAAGCCCAAGAATGATTCTGTAAAATTTATCTGAAAGGATCATTATGTTTTATTGAGTACGATTTTGGAATAAAACTGAATGTCTTTTTTATCAGATTTTACCTCCGGTGTTGCGTCGTAATTCCATTTAGTTCACATATCTCTATTTCTAATCCCGTCTGATTGGTGGGTTAAATCGCGAACTTATCAGGTTATTTACAACCACAAGATCTATCCTGCAGGTGAAGAACTGTAACTCACTGACCCGGCTGTAATTTGGAATTGAATTATTAATATGCCGAATCTTTTAATTCTACAATCATTTCAATTTCAACGGGGATGCCAAATGGCAAAGAGCCCATGCCAAGAGCCGATCGGGCGTGTTTTCCATTTTCTCCGAAAACTTCAACCATCAGATCCGAAAATCCATTGATAACCTGTGGATGTTGAGTGAAATGAGGATCCGCATTTACTACCCCTAAAACTTTAACAATTCGCTTAACTTTATTTAAATCTCCGATCTCTGCTTTCAAAGCTGCCAACAAGTCAATTCCGGTCAATCTTGCTGCTTCATATCCTTCCTCTACCGTTAAATCAACCCCTAGTTTGCCGGTTACATACCCTCCGTCTTCTTTAACCGGTCCACGACCGGAGAGATATAAAATGTTGTCAACACGTACGGCTCCCAAAAAATTGGCAGAAGGTTCACCCGGCGTTCGCAAGTGAATTCCCAAATCCCGGATGCGTTGTTCAGCATCGATTCGATCCGAAGCATCATCGGAATCCTCCTGAGTGCAGGAAAACAAAATAAGTGAAAGAAACACCAGACCTGTTATTTTAACCATGGCAGTATATTTTATATTTAAATTTGCTTTCTTTTTTTCTGAGATTAATATTACAGAATACCATATTTTTGATACGCTTCAGCAGCTTTCATTCCCGCTTTAATTGCATCCCGGGAAATATTTTCTGCAGTAACTTTGTCTGATGCCTTTTTTATAACTTCTGCTTCTATTTCATGTGGAATGATCACGATCCCATCTTCATCCCCAAAGATAAAATCACCCGGTCTGCATACAACCTGATCAATCTCAACCTGTATGTCAATGTCTACAACCCGCTGTCGATCCTGACTATCGTAAGGGCTCTTGCCTGTTGCAAATACTGGAAAATTCATGGATCTCATCTTTTCAATATCCCGAACACACCCGTGAACCAGTACTCCGGCACAACCACTATTCATGGCTGCTGTCGATAACAATTCTCCCCAAATACCAGATCGGAAAGATCCACCGGCAGCACAGATTATAACTTCTCCCGGCTTGCAGGAATCTACAGCCTGCAGTTCCAGTTCATAAGGATTCTCATCCGGATGATACATATCCGCCCATAAGGTCGTCTTGCAACGTCCTGTTAACCTTTTGGCTCCCGTGTAATTATGAAATTGGGTAGTAAAAGCCTGGTGTCTGTATCCCATGCTGTCCAGTGCATCGCAGATTACGGCTGAATACAAATTTTTTAAAGACATGATTCAAATTATCTTATCGTTAGCAATTCAATTAATTCATGAATGGCGCAGGTATAGAGTAATGGTATCATTCATCAGATTAACAACCCATTACTTCTGATCTGTTATCCCAAACAACCCTTCCCGAATATGTTTGTATTCAAATCTCGCCGGATTTACTGCAGTAACCCCGGGGCTGTCCACCGGGATTATTAACGAGGCTATCGGCTCGTAAGCCGCCCTTGGTGCAATTGCTCCTTTTGCAACTATGATTTTTTGACGTTCCACATAAATTCCATTTGAGATCAGCTGGTGTGCACTGTTCGGACTTGAGCGTCTTGTTGTAAGGAGCAGCAGGTTTGGTTCGTCCAATGTCGACCCCTCCAGATGAATCACTGCCGTATGCCCCATGTTCCAGTAACGACCACCTCCATGGCGCACTTCCGGCTCTATATATTGTCCCAGATGCAGTGATCGAACGTGGCCTTTTATCTGAACAGGATCCCCATGCATGGAATCTGTTTTCCCACCGACAGCAAAGTCGAACGTTTCTCCGATTCCGGCTTTTTCAGCCACTTCATATGCTTCCGGGTCGGCAATTACCATCACCCATCCCTGAGCATTCTGCCTGAGTAATTCTTCCAGAAGGAACGTACTGTCTCCGGTAGATCCTCCGCCAATGTTATCACCCATATCGATAAGCAACACTGGTCGTCCGTCATGCTCCATGGCCATTTTGACCGCATCAGCGGGATTCGGTTTATCCAATACGGTTGCATGACGCGTCTCCCAGAGCATATCCGATAGTCGTTTTGCTTCCCGGTCGGCCAGCTCCGGGTCGTTATCGGTCACGACGACCACCGACGGCCCCATACCCGGTACATCGGCATATTGGTAGCCACCGGCAACGCTAACCGCCAATATTTTGTCATTTTCCTCCAGTCTCTTGCTTTCACTGGTAATTGGCAACAGCGGTTCACGAAAAGTAGATTGAAAAACGATATTGTAAACCATCGGTGGTTTCTCAATCGTTTGCACCGGATTGATCTCATCCCGTACTATCATCGCCATAATTTCTGCGGCCTGAAGTCCGCGATCAAACGTATCCACATGCGGATTTTCTTTGTAGGTTATTAGGACATCAGAATATTCAACAGTCTTCCGAGTTATATTGGCATGAAAATCGTGTGTGACGACGATCGGCATTTCCGGGCCAAAGGCTTCCCGTACCCGCCGTACAATTTCCTCATCGCCACTGGGATAGCTTTCAACTACCATGGCGCCATGCAGATCGAGCAGAATTCCATCAAGTGCCGGCCCGGCTTGGAGCTGCTCTAAGATTTTTTCCAGCAATGTATGAAATGCATGATCCGTTACCGGGCCCATAGGCACTGCTCCGGTCGATAAGACAGGATATAATGTCAGTCCGAAACGCTTGGCCCCTTCTATGTAACCGGCGGCAATTGTTTGTGTATTCGCCCGTTCAAAATAATCTTCCGGCTGCCCCAAATAGTTATGAGAACTGAACTCTTCAAGTGTGGTCATACGGCTGCTGAAAGAATTGGACTCGTGCCAAATACCGGCAACTCCGATGATGGGTTTATCATTAGTTATGTTAACGGCTATTGGTGGTAGTTCTGCCGGCGCCGGGATGAAATCTTCGCCGGTATTGTGCGCCTTTAACCCATTTTCAGAAGTACCCGGTTCCGCAGCAACGTCAGTTGATTTACTGCCCAAAACCACATGAACAGTAAGCATTATTGCCATTAATATGATTCCCGGCAAGATTGTTTTTATTTTCATTTTCATGTTAAGTTGTATTAACTATTACAAGCTTATTTACTGTCTGAATCGATCCTGAATGATAAAATCATACTCTTCCTCATAGCCCGCGGGAGGCCAGGCTCCGA